>NZ_JBEYSL010000139.1:0-14103 GCF_040642735.1 Micromonospora sp. NPDC047753
GACCGTCGGTGCTCCCGGCACGTCGGCCGATCGCCACATCTCCGGCCCCGGGAAGTACGCGCCGACCCGCCTTGAAGCCAGGGAACAGCACGCACAGGGCGAAGATGATCCGGCCGACCAGGAACGTCTTCGCGACCTGCCGGGGCCTAAACCCCACCCCCGCGCCGGTCGCCCCGCGCCGGTCGCCCCGCGCCGGTCGCCCCGCGCCCGTCGCCCCGCGCCCGTCGCCCCGCGCCGGTTGCCCCGCGCCGGTTGATCATGAAGTTATTGCGCGCGACCTCGGCGTGTCCTGGCAATAACTTCATGATCAACGAGGGTCCGCCGCCCGGCCCGGCCCTCGGGGGCGGGGGTGCGGGCGGGGGCGCAGGCAGGGGATTGGCTGGTGGGGGGCCGTGAAGTTGCTGACAATCCGGCTGTGGGGGTGGTCGGTTGGCGGCTTTCGTGGCAATCCTGGGGAGCATGGCCGCCCCTCGCTCGCCGCTGTCGCGGCTGTTCACCGTGCTGCTCGCCGGCGTGTTGGCCGGGCTCGTCCTGGCAGTCGCCGCACTGCCCGGCAACCTGCTGCTCGGGCTCACCGCCCGCTCCGCGCTCGGGTCGTACGCCGCGTTGCCGGCCTCGCTGAAGACCCCGGCCACGCCGCAGCGTTCGTACCTCTACGCCAACGACGGCAAGACGCTGATCACCACGTTCTACGACGTGAACCGCACCGACGTACCCCTGTCGGAGATCGCTCCGGTCATGCGGCAGGCGATCGTGGCGGCCGAGGACCGGCGCTTCTACGACCATGGTGGTGCGGACCTGCGCGGCCTGGCCCGGGCGCTGGTGGCCAACGTCAAGGGTGGCGGCACCGAGCAGGGCGGCTCGACGCTGACCATGCAGTACGTCCGTAACGTGCTCAAGACCGACCCCACCCGCACCGCCGAGGAGCGCGCCGCCGCCACCGATCCCACAGTGGGCCGCAAGATCCAGGAGATCCGGTACGCGAGCGCGCTGGACAAGAACCTCGGCAAGGACGAGATCCTCGACCGGTACCTGAACATCGCCTACTTCGGCTCCGGCGCGTACGGGATCGCGGCGGCCAGCCAGCGGTACTTCGGCAAGCCTCCGGCGCAGTTGACCCTCGCCGAGTCGGCCCTGTTGGCCGGTCTGGTGCAGTCTCCGGACGCGTACAGCCCGATCAGCGGCGACAAGGACGAGGCGCTGACCCGCCGGTCGTACGTGCTGGACTCGATGGTCGCCACCAACGCGATCACCGCGGCGCAGGCCGCCCAGGCCAAGGCCGAGCCGCTGGCCCTGCACCCCACCGCCCAGCCCAACGGCTGCACCGCCGTTTCCCAGGGCCACGACGACTGGGGCTACTTCTGCGACTACCTGCGCCAGTGGTGGCTGACCCAGCCGGCCTTCGGGGCGACCGTCGCGGAGCGCGAGCAGGCACTGCGTTCGGGCGGCTACACCGTGGTCACCTCGCTGGACCCGAAGACCCAGGCCACCGCACAACAGCAGGCCACAAAGGTCTACGGGTACGACAACAAGCGCGCCCTGCCGATCGCGGCGGTCCAGCCCGGTACCGGGCGGGTGTTGGCGATGGCGGTCAACAGGCACTACAGCCTCGCCGACAACCCGGCCGGGCAGGCGAACCACCCGAACACCGTCAACCCGTTGATCTCCGGCGGAGCCAGCGTCGACGGATACCAGGCGGGTTCCACGTTCAAGATGTTCACCATGCTCGCCGCGCTGGAGTCGGGCCGTACCCTCTCCACCGGTTTCGACGCACCCGCCAAGCTGCCCACCCGGTACCCCGCCGAGGGGCCGGGCAGCTGTGACGGTCACTGGTGCCCGGCGAACGCCAACCCGGACTGGATGGACGGGTACCGGATGATGTGGGACGGCTTCGGCCGCTCGGTGAACACCTACTTCGTCTGGCTGGCCGAGCAGGTCGGCCAGGACAAGGTGGTCCAGATGGCGCAGCGGCTCGGCATCACGTTCCGCGCCGACTCGGACGCGGCCTTCGCCAAGAACAACGCCGCGAACTGGGGCTCGTTCACTCTGGGAGTGGCGGCCACCACCCCGCTGGACCTGGCCAACGCGTACGCGACGGTGGCCGCCGAGGGCACCTACTGCACGCCGGTGCCGGTGGTCTCGGTGACCGGCGCGGACGGCACGAAGGTGCCGGTGGGGCAGCCGTCCTGCAAGCGGGTGCTCGACGCGGACGTCGCCCGCGCCGCGACCGACGCGGCGCGTTGCCCGGTGAGTCAGCAGTCGGCGTTCGGGCAGTGCAACGGCGGCACCGCCACCGGTGTGAACGACATCCTCGACCGCCGACCGGTGGCTGGTAAGACGGGTAGCTCGGAGCAGAACTCCACCGAGACGTTCGTCGGCTTCACCCCGCAGGTCGCGGTGGCCGGTATCGCCGCGAACCCGGACGACCCGGCCGACTCGGTGGGGTCGGCGGTGCAGACCAAGGTGATCGACGCGGTGGCCCGGGTCATCGCCACCGCCGTGAAGGGCCAACCGGAGAAGGCGTTCGTCGCGCCGAGCCGTGAGCTGGCCGGCGATGCGCGCCGCCCGGTCGAGCGCCCAGCGGTCCCGAACCGTCAGCAGGAGCCCACCCAGGACCCCCGCTCAGCCCTGCAACGCTGGCTCGACCGCCGAGGCTGACCCCCACCCCGCCCGCCCGCCCGCCCCGCCCGCCCCGCCCCGCCCCGCCCACCCCCGCGATCTTGCACTTTCGGTGGCCGAGAAGCACCCTTTTGGCAGCTTCTGTCGGTGCAGAAAGTGCAAGATCGCGGGGCGTGAGGCGGGTTAGCGGTCTCGGCGGCGGGGGCGGTAGCTGGCCAGGGTGGCGGGGAGGCCGCGGCGGATGATTCCGGCCCAGTCGGTGTCGCCGCGTAGCACCGCCGCAGCGGTCTTGCGGGCCTGCTCGACGGTGAAGTGCGGTGGCAGCATCAGCTCCGCCGGGTCGACCAGGGCGTTGATCACCACCGGCCGGTCGGCGGTGAGCGCCCGGTCCCAGACGTCGCGCACCTGATCCGGTGAGTCGATCAACTCGCCGTGCAGCCCGAGCACCTCCGCCCACTGGTGGTAGGCGATGTCCGGCAACTGCTGGCTGTCCGGGAACATCGGCGTCCCCTCGGTGGAGCGCTGTTCCCAGCTGACAAACGCCAGATCCCGGTTGTTGAGCACCAGCACCACGAAGCGCGGGTCGGCCCAGCTGCGCCAGTACTTCGCCACGGTGATCAGCTCGTTGACGCCGTTCATCTGCATGGCACCGTCACCGATCAGCGCGACCAGCGGCCGGTCCGGGTGGGCGAACTTGGCGCTCAGCGCGTACGGCATGGCGCCGCCCATGGACAGCAGCGTGCCGGAGAGGCTGGCCAGCATGCCGGGGCGTACCTGGATGTGTCGGGCGTACCAGGCGGTGGTGGTGCCGCAGTCGACGGCGAGCAGCACGTCGTCGGGCAGCCGTTCGTTCAGGGTGTGGAAGAGCAACTGCGGGTTGACCGGGTCGGCGGCCTGTTCGGCCAGGTCGTGTTGCACCCGACGCCACGCCGAGGTGGCCTCGGTGACCTCCGTCCGCCAGGCGGTCGGCCCGGGGCCGGGGCCCAGCTCGTTCAGCAAGGCCCGCAGCGTGGGGCGGGCGTCGCCGGTCAGGTTCACCTCGGTCGGATAGCGCAGCCCGAGCTGGGTGCCGTCCAGGTCGATCTGTACCGCGCGGGCCTGCCCGGGTTGCGGGTAGAACTCCGAGTACGGCATGTTGCTGCCCACGATCAGCAGCCGGTCGCAGCCGCTCATCAGCTGCCAGCTCGGTCGGGTGCCGAGCAGCCCGATCGCGCCGGTCACCCACGGCTCGCGGTGGTCGACGGCGGTGAAGCCGAGCAGTGCGGTGGCCACGCCGGCCCCGAGCCGATCAGCGATCTCGCGGACCTCGTCGCGTGCGCCGAGGGCACCCTGGCCGACCAGCATGGCCACCCGCTGCCCGCCGCGCAGGACCTCGGCCGCCCGGCGTACGTCCGCCTCCGGTGGCACCGTCGGCGTGCTGCTCGGCGCGTTGCTGGTCTGGTAGTAGCCGTGCGCGTGGGGCGGGTTCGGGACAGCCGGCTCGTCCTGGATGTCGAGAGGCAGGATCAGTGCGGTGACGGTACGCCGGGCCAGCGCCGTGCGGCACGCCCGGTCGACGAGGTGGCGTACCTGTGCCGGGTTGTCGAGCTGGGCCAGGAACGCTGCCGCCACGTCCTTGTAGAGGGCGAGCAGGTCGACCTCCTGGTAGTAGCCGCCGCCCTCGGCGGTGGTCGCGGTGTGCCCGACCAGGGCGATCACCGGTTGGTGGTCGAGCTTCGCGTCGTACAGGCCATTGAGTAGATGGATGGCGCCCGGCCCGCTGGTGACCAGAGCGCAGCCCAGCGGACCGCCGCCGTACTTGACGTGCGCGGAGGCGGCGAAGCCGGCGGTCTCCTCGTGGCGGACCTGGATGAACTGGGCTCGTCCGTTCGTGCGTTGCAGCGCGGAGGTGAGGCCGTTGATGCCGTCGCCGGGGTAGCCGAAGTAGCGGTGCACGCCCCAGCTGAACAGTCGCGACACGATGTGGTCCGCGACGGTCGGACGCCGGGGGAGGGCACCCGCTTCGCCCGGGGTGGTGTCGTCTGCGCTCACCTGGCTGGTCCTTCCCGTCACGTCCGTTGTCTGCCGGTCATTCCCCTTATTCTTCGGACAAAACGCCTCGTCGGGCGGGCCTCGGAGCGCGCTGCTCCGCGTCCGGCAGAATCGTCGGGTGCCCGTCCACCAGATCACCGACCCCGACGACGACCGGATCGCCGACTACCGGGCGCTCACCGACGTCGAGCTGCGCACCCGTTGGGAACCACCGCACGGCCTGTTCATCGCCGAGGGGGAGCTGGTGCTACGCCGGGCGCTGCGCGCGGGCTACCCGGCCCGGTCGTACCTGGTCGACGCCAAGCGGGCCGACCAGCTCGCCGACCTGGACACCGGCGACGCCCCGGTCTACGCCGCGACACAGGACGTGCTGCAACGGGCCACCGGTTTCCACGTACACCGGGGGGTGCTGGCGTCGTTCCACCGCCGGCCGCTGCCGACGGCGGCCGAGGTGCTCGCCACCGCGCGCCGGGTGGTCGTCCTGGAGGACGTGAACAACCACACCAACCTGGGGGCGATCTTCCGGGGCGCCGCCGCGCTCGGTGTCGACGCGGTGCTGCTCTCGCCGACCTGCGCCGACCCGCTCTACCGGCGCAGCGTCCGGGTCAGCATGGGTGAGGTCTTCGCCATGCCGTACGCGAAACTCGACCGCTGGCCGGAGGGTCTGGACCAGGTGCGGGAGGCCGGCTTCACGGTGCTCGCGATGACGCCCGCGCCGGACGCCGTACCGATGCAGCGGTTGACCCCGGCGCAGCGTGAGCGGGCGGCGTTGCTGCTCGGCGCCGAGGGGCCGGGCCTCACCGATGCGGCGCAGGCCGCCAGTGACGTGCGGGTGGTCCTTCCGATGCGGCGCGGCGTGGACTCGTTGAACGTCGCCGCCGCGGCGGCGGTCGCTTTCTGGGAGCTGGGACGCGACGACGCGCCGGTCGACGGCGGGTAGACGGCATCGGCTTGCATGGCCATGCGTTCTATTGCATAATTTTCCCCGTGTCCAAGGTTCTCACCTCCCTGCCCACCGGCGAACGTGTCGGCATCGCCTTCTCCGGCGGCCTCGACACCTCGGTCGCGGTCGCGTGGATGCGCGACAAGGGCGCCATTCCCTGCGCCTACACCGCCGACATCGGCCAGTACGACGAGCCCGACATCGCCTCGGTGCCCGGTCGTGCGCTCAGTTACGGCGCCGAGCTCGGCCGGCCACGCGGTCGCCGTCCTCAGTGCCGCCATGCCGGTCCTGGTCGCCACCCTGTACGCGCTCCTTCGCCTCAACGGTGTGCCCACCGGCCGGCCCACCGAACGCGGCGACGGCCCACGTGCCGGATTGCTGGTCCTGTTCGGACAGCGAGCGACACGGCTGGCGGTCGTGCTCGCCGCGGTCTCGATCGCCATGTCCGGCTTCACGACCGCGGGAATCTACGCGATCGTCGTGACCGAGCTACGCCTGCCGACAACGTTCCTCGGTGTGCTGGCCAGCGCGCAGGGCGCGGGTTCCGTTCTCGGTGGCCTGATCGTCGGCCGGCTCATCGCGGCGAGAGGTCCCGTGGCCGTCGGTGTCGCCGGAACGGCGCTGTTCGCGGTCGGCTGCCTGACGCGTTGCCTGCCGTGGTGGCCGGCACCTGTCGTCGGGGCGGTGGTGGCCGGCGTCGGGCTGCCCTGGACCCTGGTCGCGGCGGTGACCGCCGTACAGACCCACACGCCGTCAGCGCTGCTGGGACGGGTCTCCGCGACGGCCAACACCGCGATGTTCGGACCGCTCGTCGTGGCGATTCCGCTCGGCTCCGCGGCCGTCCACCTCGGTGCCCGCCCGCCGCTCATGGCAGCCGCGGCGATCTGCCTGACCGCCGTGGTGATGGCGACGTTCCGCCGCCGGTCGACGCCGTACGACGAGACGCCGACCGCGTCCACACCACGCCGGACGGCTGGGACGGGTCCGACGAGCCGCTGACCGGGTTCACCCGCGTACCGGATGGGTCGCCTGGAAGGCGAGTCGTGCCGTGCGATCCGTTGATCAAGTGATGAAAAGGAGGTCAGGAAACAGCGCTCAAAGCTACTTTTCATCCCTTGATCATGGTGCGAGCGGTGGGAACGGGCACCGGGACGCCGCCGTCCGCCCGGATACTGTCTAGTCATGCCGCTCAGCCCTGACGAGGTCGAGGTGTTCGAGCACTCCAGGCCCCGCCTGGAGGCGATCGCCTACCGCCTGCTGGGTTCGGCCAGCGACGCGGAGGACGCCGTCCAGGACACCTTCCTCCGCTGGCAGGGCGCGGACCGGGAACACGTCGAGACGCCCGAGGCGTGGCTGACGAAGGTCCTCACCAACGTGTGCCTCAACCAGCTGACCTCGGCGCGGGCCAGGCGGGAGACCTATGTGGGCACGTGGCTGCCCGAGCCGGTCCTCGGCGGGGACCGGATGCTCGGCCCGCTCGACACCGCCGAGCAGCGCGAGTCCGTCTCGATGGCGGTGCTGACCCTGCTGGAGCGGTTGTCACCCAACGAGCGCGCGGTGTACGTGCTGCGGGAGGCCTTCGGCTACCCGCACGGTGAGATCGCCGAGATCCTCGGCATCACCGAGTCGAACTGCCAGCAGACCTACCGGCGTGCCAAGCAGCACGTCACCGCCGAACGGGCCCGCGCGGAGGTCGACCGGGCCACCGCCCGGAAGGTCGTCGCGGAGTTCCTCACGGCGGCCAACAACGGCGAGATCCAGCGGCTGGTGGAGTTGCTGACCAGTGACGCGACGAGCACCGCCGACGGTGGCGGCAAGATCCCGGCCCGGTCCGCGCCGATCGTCGGCGCACTGGCGGTGGCGAAGTTCCTGCGTGGCCTGTTCAAGCCGACCGACGTCAAACGGGACCTGGTGGGTGGCAGCCCAGCCGTGCACGTCGCCACCGCCAACGGCGCTCCGGCGGTGGTGGTCGTGATCGACGACCGGGTCATCGGCGTGATGTCGCTGGAGGTGACGCCCGGGGGCGTCGCGGCCATCCACAACCAGGTCAACCCCGACAAGCTCGTCCGCGCCACCCGGCAGTGGTCCGCCTCGGAGCACGGGGAGCCCACCCTCCGCGTCTGGTGATCCAGCTCATAGCCGACTCCTGTCAGGAATCGCGTCGCTGTCCGGTTCAGGAAGTGACCACCACCGAGACAGGAGTGCCACCATGAAGCACCGCATCGTCGTCCTCGGAGCGGGTTACGCCGGAGCCATGGCCGCCGGGCGTCTCGCCAAGCGGCTGCACCCGGGCGACACCGAGATCACCCTCGTCAACGCCGACGCGGATTTCGTCGAGCGGGTCCGCATGCACCAACTCGCCACCGGACAGGACCTCACACCACGCCCACTGAGCAAGATCTACGCCGGCACCGGCGTCACGCTTCGGCAGGCGCGGGTCACCGCCGTCGACGCCGACCGCAGGACCGTCGCGCTCGTCGACGACAACGGCACCGACGAGATCGCGTACGACACGCTCGTCTACGCCCTCGGCAGCGTCACCGCCGGCCACGGCGTCCCCGGGGTCGGCGAGCACGCGTACGACATCGCCGGCAGGCCCTCGGCGCTGCGGTTGCGCGACCGCCTCGCCCACCTCGCTGCCGGCGGGACCGTGCTCGTCGTCGGCGGCGGCCTCACCGGCCTCGAAGCGGTCACCGAGATCGCGGAGACCCGGCCGGACCTCGACGTCGCGCTCGCCGCCCGCGGCGGTCTCGGCGACTGGCTCAACGGCAAGGCGCAGCAGCACCTGCGCGGCGTCTGCGACCGGCTCGGCATCACAGTGCACGAGCACGCCGACATCACGCGGGTCGAGGCGGACGGTGCGGTCGCCCGCGACGGTCGGGAGATCCCGGCCCAGGTGACGGTGTGGACGACCGGCTTCGCCGTGCACCCCATCGCCGCCGCCACGACCCTGGCGGTCGCGCAGACCGGCCAGATCATCGTCGACGCCAGCATGCGGTCGGTCTCACACCCCGAGGTGTACGCGGTGGGCGACGCCGCGACCGCCGAAGGACCGGGCGGCAAGCCACTGCGGATGTCCTGCGCCTCGGGCATCCCGATGGCCTGGCAGGCCGCCGACGCCATCGCCGCACGCCTGACCGGTCGGGCGAAGTTCCCCAAGGCCCCGCTGCGCTACTTCAACCAGTGCATCAGCCTCGGTCGCCGCGACGGCATCATCCAGTACGTGACCGCCGACGACAGGGCCAGGCCCGCCCAGCTCACCGGGAAGCTGGCGGCCCGGTACAAGGAGTTCGTCTGCGCGGGCGCCGCCTGGAGCATGGCGCACCCGGTCCTGTACCCGGTCCGCCGCCACCGCGTCGTCCCCACCCGATCGGAGATCCGCACGGCCGCGTCCTGACCGGATGTGCGCCAGCCCTAGGCTGTCGCGATGGCGGTGGAGCAGGTGGTGATCGACCTCGACGAGCACGATCATGAGTCGGCCGAAAGGAGCGCCATCACCCACCGGAACGTCGCGAACAGGCGGAAGGTGCTCCTTCAACTCGTCGCCGCCTTCGTGATCGGTGTGGTGCTCGGCGGCATCGGTGTCGCTGAGTTGCGGGACTCCCGCGCCCAGCACGACCGGTCCTCTGTGGTTGCCCTCGTGGCCCTCCCCGAATCGGGCTATTCGGGAGGCTCGAACTCCAGGGGAATCGTCCGGCTCAACGGGCAGCTGACACTGATCAACACCGGCCCCGCGCCGATCACGATTCGCGCCATCCAAGCGGAAAGGCCGGGCGTCCAGGTACGCGACATGGGCCAAGCCCGGCTGATACGCCCGGGTGGCACCGGGCAGATTCTCGTCGATCTGCAACTGGAGTGCTCGACCGCGTTCCAGCCGGAGCCGCTGTCGGTGCGGTTCTCCGTCGAGACCGAGGACAAGCGGCTCAGAGAGGCGCGCTACCCGGTCGCTCTCGTCGGAAGCGCATGGCAGGAGGATGCCCTGCGCATGTGCGAGCCCCGGCTCGACTCATAGCTGGGGCCAGGACGACGACGCCGACCAACTCGGGCGCGAACGCAGCTGTCGCGCGGAACAGCGCCAGCGGGTCGTCTCCGTCGCGTAGCGCGTCGGGCAGGACGACGCCCCGGAAGTCCACGAGTACGGCTTCGGCCCGCTCGGCGATGTCGCCGAGCCGGTCGGCTGGCCGTTCTGCCTCGATCGTCACCACGCGCTCCCGCAGGCCGTCGTCGCCGTCAAGACTGTCGATCCTGGAGGCCGACGCGGGCCGAGCCGTCCGGGGACGGCTCGGCCCGCCTGACGTCACGTCAGGGTGTCACCCGCGTGGCAGGGCTGTCGCCGGGCAGACCTCCCGCGCTGCTGTCGGTCTCCACGGGCGGCAGCGGGGTGGTCCCGAGGACGCCGCCGTCCCGGCCGTACGCGGTGAGAGTGGCCGCCCGGTCCGCTGGTACCCGGGTGGTGCCGGCGTTCGACGCGTCGAGGGTGACAGTGGCCGGGGGTGCGCCTTCGACCGTCACCGTGACGCGGGCCGCGTCCGGCGGGGCGATCACCCGCACCTCTCCGGTGGCGGGTCGGGCACCGTCCTCGGTCCGGACCCGCCAGCCGATCGGTCGCTGGTCGGCGCCCTCGGTCGGCAGCAGCAGCCGCAGGTCGATGTACCAGCCGGTCCGATCGTCGCCGTGCATGGCGTACGCGATCACTCCGCCCCCGGCCGGTTGCACGGTGAGCAGCGCGGCGGCCTGCCCGTTATCGCGGCCCGACCACCGCACCCGTACTGTCGCGCCGCCAGCCGCGAGGTGACTGTTCTGAAGTGCCGTCTGGACGAAGTTGCGCAGGTTGGTGTCGTCGAGCGGCGTGCCTCGGACGGGTAGACGAGCACCGACGAGCAGGGCGTCCATCTCCGGCCCGGTCGGGTCGAGCCCGGCGTACGGGCCGCCGCCCAGACCGCCATGGAAGAACACCCGGTCGCCGCGGCTGACCCGGACGACGGGTTCGTGCGGCAGGGGTTCGGGCGGCAGCACGGCGAACCCGACCCCGCCTCCGTCCGCCCTGGCGATGTCCTGGTACTCCACAGTGCCCCTGGGCGTGTATCGAGGTTCACCACTGATCATCACAGTGGATTCGGGCGGACCGACGGCGACCGCGAACCCGGCCCGGTCGGGGTAGGCCCGCATCAGCGTCATCACCGGGTCGTCGTCACCCTCGCTGTGGCCGCTGTACCGCATCTGCTGGGCACCGGCCCCGGCGGGACCCACGTACCAGACCAGTGCCTCCCTGGTCAGCAGGCCGAACCGCAGCGGCACCGCGACCAGCGCGACCCGATGGCCCGGCTGGTCACTGCCGTAGATCAGACGGATCCGGTCACTGTCGCCGATCTTCCAGGCACCCACCGGGGCGTCGATTCGCACCGGCGGATCGGCGGTGATCCGCGCCCGTAGCGTGTCCAGCCAAGCTTGATCTCCGGCCAGCGCGCCGCGTGGTGGCGCGTCGAGCAGCGCCGTCGGAGTGGCGGCGACCGCGATACCCGGCGCCCATCCGGGCAACGGAACCACGTTGGTCTGGACCCCGACGAGCGCGACCCCGACCGCCGCGGCCAACGCCGTGCGGATCAGCCGCGTCCGCTGGTGCCGTCGCTCCCGGCGGGCGAATCCGGGCCAGGGATCCTCGGGTACGTCGACGCCGTGCGCGGCCTGCCGCAGCGCGGGACCGAGCGTCGAATTGGCGAAGCTTCCGGTCATGCCAGTTCCTCCTCGAGCCGTGCCGGGGACTGCGCGGCGGGTGGGGCGAAGTCGCTGCGCAGTCGGGCCAGGCCGCGCGACGCCTGGCTCTTCACCGCGCCGACGGAGCAGCCGAGGACCTTGGCGGTGTCCGCCTCGCTGAGATCCTCGAAGTAGCGCAGCACCAGCACCGCCTGCGTCCTGGGCGGTAATCGCCGTAACGCGGCGAGAAGGAGTTGCCGCTGCTCCACCTGCACGTACGCGTCGTGAGTCGGCTGGCTGTCGGAGGTCAGCAGCGGCACCTCCAACGGCCGCCGTCGACGCCGCCAGGAGATCGCCGTGTTCACCATCGCCCGACGTACGTAGACCTCGGGCGCGTCCCGGCGCAGCACCCGCCCCCAGCGCCGATGGGTCTTCTCCAACGCCGACTGCGTCAGGTCCTCGGCTGTCCCCCGGTCACCGGTCAGCAGGTAGGCCGTTCGGAGCAGCGATCCCCACTGTCGTTGGACGAACAGCCGGAACTCTTCGTCGTCCTCGTGCCGACTCACTCCACCTCCAGGTCACGTCCACCCCACGTCTTCGTGCGGACGCAGAGTGAGACGCAGCCGGCGGTCTCCGGGGTTGAGTGGAGGACCGCACGAGCGGCGTCGTAGTCGACGGGCTCATGTCGAGCTTTCTGTCGGGTGGGAATCCCGAGGCGGCCACGGGACGCGAGGGTCGCTGCTGATCATCTCGTGAGTATGAGCGGCCCGCTCAAGCGCGGAACCCCGCTCCGCGTCGACCGGGGAGGTCGGGCGGAGCGGGACCGTGGACGGCCTACCGGTCAGAACCCGCCCCACTGACGGGCCGAGCACTTCCAGGTCTTCCCGTTGTCCTGGGAGACGCAGAACACGAGGATCTTGCCGAGGATCGGGAGGTTGAGGGTGAAGAGGTGGCCCTTGGTCTTCGCGTAGACGACGCCGGACTTCTCGGCGATGTCGGCCAGCGCCCACCCGGGGTCCGGCCCGTCCACTGTCGCCACCCGGCGCAACGACGTGATGTCCCTGCCGTCGAGGAGCGTCCTGATCTCGTCCGCCGACGGCTCACCGTCGCCGATGAGCGTCTGCACGCTGGACGGGCCGTCGACGGCGACACCGTTCGCCTTCTCGAAGGCCGCCTTCGTCCCGCCGACCGTGGTGCCGCCGGCCAGGTCGAGGGTGAGGATCAGCTCGCCGGTCCGGCGCGACAGCAGGCATTCCCAGACGGACTTGCCGGACGCGACGCACATGGTCAGGCACCACTCCCGGCCGTCGGAGCTGGACGAGGCGAAGAGCAGGGACGTCGCCGTCCCGCCGTCGCCAGTGCCGTCGTACGTGCCGTCGGCGAGGTCGGCCATTGTCGTGCCGAGCACCTCCCGGCTGCCCGGGATCGTGCCGACGACCTTGACGCCGTCGACCTCCTTGCCGGCGGCGAGCGCCGCGAGTTGGTCGCTGGTGAGGTTCCGCCCGCCGGTGTCGACGGCCAGCACCTTGTCCAGGTCGCCGACGGGCCGGCCGGTCAGGTCCTCGAGTTGTCGAAGCATCGTCCCCGGGGCACCGGGGTGGTCGGTGATCGTCGTCCGGGCCTCCCCCTCGGCGGCCTGCGACGGTGCGTACGAAGCCGTCAGTCCGACGATCAGGGCGGTCGTGACGATGGTGGCGCGCCTGGTGATGTCCCGCAGAGTTGTCATGCTGTCCTCATTTCCGTGATCGGTGCCGGCGGGGTGGGACGGGCTACCACCGACACGTCACGATGTCGCCAGTGGTGTTGGGGGACCCCCAGTCGCAGTGGTCGTCGATCCACTCGCCGATCTCGCCGATCGTGTCCACGATCCAGGCGAACACCGACTTGATCGCGCCCCAGAGGCTGAAATAGACGACAGTCGTCTCGGGTGTGCCGCCGGCCTCGTCGATGACGTCCTTCGTCGACATGGCGGCGTCGGGCTTCTCGATGATGTCCAGCACCCGTACCCCGGTGTCGTCCTTGCCGGCCAGCAGCGCCTCGATCTGCTCCGGGGTCCGCTCCTTGCCGTCGTCGACCGCAACGATGGCGCGGTCGACAAGCACCTCCCGGCTTCCGCTGACGGCTTGGGCGATGCCGGCGATCTCGCCCACTGTGAGGTCGTTGCCGAGCGCGGGGCCGGTGAACCGCCGGACCGACACGGCACCGGACGGCTCGATCTGGATCTCGGCGGCAGTGATCATGTCGTCCGCCCCGAAGGGTGCCCAGGCGAACGTCCACTTCCCGCCGACGCAGCGGAACGGGCCGTACTCCCGGCCCTCGGGCGCGGTCTCGGTGCGGAGGACCTTGCCGCGTTCGTCGACATGCTGAACCACGCAGTCGACGCCCTTCCGTGGCGGCTTGTCGCTCTGGGCGACGGCGGCGGAGGACATGGCCAGCACCGTCGCGCTGACCACCCCGATCACCGCGAGGTGGTGTGCCAAACGACTCATCGGACGCTCCGTTCCTGATGCGGAAGAGACTGGTGTCCGAAGAGTGCCGGGCCGCGCTGAAGCGGCCCGGAAACGGCGCAGAAAGCGGCGTACGTCAGCGCAGCCGAGTGGCGTCGAGCTGTTCGAGGTCGGCGCGGATCGAGTCGGCGTCGGCATCGCCGAGCTCGTCGAGAATGGTCAGGGCTCGCCGCCACGCGGCACGGGTGGCGGGCACGTCGCCGAGCGCCAGGTGACTGCCGCCGAGATTGACGTACGTGCCGGCCTCGGCGTACCTGTCGTTGACCTGTGTGAAGAGTTCGAGGGCGTGCTCGTAACAGGCGATGGCCC
>NZ_JBEYSL010000140.1:0-14062 GCF_040642735.1 Micromonospora sp. NPDC047753
CCGGGGTGAAGGGCGTCGACCCGCTGCTGATCCGGTCGGCCCGCTCGATGGGGCTCAACCACCTGCGGCTGTTCCAGAAGGTGATCCTGCCGGCCGCGGTGCCGACCATCTTCACCGGCGTCCGACTGGCCGGGGCGTACTCGATCCTGGTGCTTGTCGCGGCCGAGATGGTCGGCGCGAAGGCCGGGCTCGGCTACCTCATCAACTACGCGCAGTACAACTTCGCGATCGCCGACATGTACTCCGGGATCATCACGATCTCCGCCATCGGCCTGGTCGTCAACCAGCTCCTCGTCGCCCTCGAACGTCGCTTCTCCACCTGGCGCGTCGACGTCTCTGCCGGATAGGACGGACACCAATGACCCGCACCCTGCACCTCAACGCGTTCCTGATGGGCGTCGGCCACCACGAGGCCGCCTGGCGGCACCCCCGCACCGACCCGCGTCGGGTCACCGACGTACGCCACTTCCAGGAGCTGGCCCGGATCGCCGAACGCGGCACCCTCGACTCGCTCTTCCTCGCCGACGGTCTCTCGGTCGGGCCGAACCCCCGACACAACATCCAGGCCGTCTTCGAGCCGCTGACCCTGCTCGCGTCGCTCGCCGCGGTGACCGAACACATCGGTCTCATCGCGACGGTCTCCACCACCTACAACGAGCCGTTCCACGTGGCCCGCAAGTTCGCCTCGCTGGACCACCTCAGCGGCGGTCGCGCCGGCTGGAACATCGTCACCTCCGCCCAGGAACGCGAGGCGGTCAACTTCAACCGGGACAGCCACCCCGAACACGCCGACCGTTACCGGCGGGCCGCCGAGTTCGTCGACGTGGCAATCAAGCTCTGGGACAGCTGGGAGGACGACGCGTTGGTCTTCGACACCGGCGCCGGGGTGTTCGCCGACACCGACCGGGTGCACGAGGTGGCGCACCGCGGGCCGGAGTTCCAGGTCCGTGGCCCGCTGAACATCCCCCGGGGGCCGCAGGGCCGACCGCTGCTGGTGCAGGCCGGCTCGTCGCCGGACGGCATCGCCTTCGCCGCCCGTTACGCCGAGGCGGTCTTCACCGCGCAGCAGACCCTCGCCGACGGGCAGAGCTTCTACGCCGAGCTGCGCCGACAGGTCACCGCCGCCGGTCGGGACCCGGACCTGGTGAAGGTCCTGCCCGGCATCGCGCCGGTGCTCGGCGGCACCGAGGCCGAGGCGCTGGCGCTCGCCGCCGAGTTGGAGGAGCTGATCGTCCCCGACTACGCCCTCGCCCAGCTCTCCGGGATGCTCGGCATCGACCTGACCGGCCTGCCGCTGGACGGACCCCTGCCGGAGCTGCCGGCCGCCGGCACCGTGCAGGCCCACCAGAGCCGCTACCAACTCGTCACCGAGCTGGCCCGCCGGGAACAGCTCACCATCCGCCAGCTGATCGGCCGACTCGGCGGCGGTCGGGGTCACCGGGTCGTCGCCGGTACGCCGGAGCAGATCGCCGACCAGATCGAGCTGTGGTTCACCCAGGGCGCCGCCGACGGGTTCAACATCATGCCGCCGCACCTGCCCGGCGGGCTCGCCGACTTCGTCGACCACGTGGTGCCGGTGCTGCGCTCCCGTGGGCTGTTCCGCACCGAGTACACCGGTCGGACGCTGCGCGAGCACTACGGCCTGCCCCGACCGGCCAGCGCGTACGCCGCGTCGACCCTGGTGCCGGCATGACCACCGTGGAGCGCCCTTCGGCGGACATCGCCGAGCTGCGACCGGTGAACCCGGACCTGTTCCGCGCTCTGCTGCGGCGGCAGGCCAGCACCGTCACGGTGGTCACCGCTGTCGCCCGCGGCACCGACCCCGCCTGCCTCGGTGGGATCGGCGCGCCCATCCGGGCGGGCTTCACAGCGACCTCGTTCACGTCGGTCTCGCTGGACCCGCCCCTGGTCTCGTTCTGCCTCGGGGTGGCGTCGTCGAGCTGGCCGGTGCTCGCCCGCGCCGAGCACGTCGCCGTGCACCTGCTGGGCGCCGGGCAGCGGGAGGCCGCCACTGTCTTCGCGACCAGCGGTATCGACCGGTTCGCCGCGTACCCGGACTGGACGTCCGGACCGTTCGGGGTGCCGCTGCTCGACGGAGTGCTGGCCCGGCTGCTCTGCCGGGTGGTGCACCGGGTCCCGGCCGGCGACCACACCCTGGTGATCGCCGAGCCGCTGGCGCTTGGCGACGGCGGTGACGGTGCCCCGCTGCTGCACCATCGGGGCGGCTACACCACGGCTGCGCCAGCGTGAGCGCAGCCACCACCGCCGACCTGCTCGCGCTGGACCGGGCCGCCCAGGACCTGCTGTTCCGGGCGGCCCGTACGGCCGACACGTTCACCGACGAGCCTGTCACCGACGCGCAGATCGCGGCGATCCACGACCTGATCCGGTACGGGCCGACCGCGTACAACGGTCAGCCGTTGCGGGTGCTGCTGCTGCGTTCGCCGGAGTCCCGGGCCCGGTTGTTGCCGTTCGTCTCGTCGAGCAACCGGGCGAAGACGGCCAGCGCGCCGCTGACCGCGATCCTCGCCGCCGACGTGGACTTCCACGAGCGGCTGCCCGAGCTGTATCCGGACCGTCCGCAGGCCCGGGACTGGCTGACGGACCGGGCGGCGCGCGTCGAGCAGGCCCGATTCAGCGCCACCCTGCAGATCGGCTATCTGATCGTCGGTGTCCGCGCGGCAGGTCTCGCCGCCGGCCCGATGGCGGGTTTCGACGTCGCGGGCGTCCAGCGGACGTTCTTTCCCGACGGTCGGCACGAGGTGCTGCTCCTGCTCAACCTCGGGCACCCGGGCCCGCACACCGGGCCGACCCGTCTGCCCCGGCTGGACACCTCGGAGGTGATCCGCACCCTCGACGGCTGAGCGGACAACGGGACCGCCCCCGGTGCCGGCGTGGTGCCGGCGCCGGGGGCGGAAGGTTGCCGGTCAGGCCCCTTTGACCCAGTCGAGGGTGAAGCGGGCGAAGAAGATCCCTCCGGTGTTGCCCACCTCGTACAGGTTTCCGATCGTGCCGTCGTTGAGGACGGCCATCGTGGAGTAGCCCGCGCCGCCCGGCTTGACCAGTGCCCGCGCCGGCCAGCTGGCACCGTCGTCGGTGGAGAGTCGGACGGTGAGGTCGTTGCGCGCGGCCGGGGCCGCGTTGTTGCTGAACAGCGCGGTGCGGGTGCGCGTCGGCGCGCCGTTCGTGCCCACCTCCGACGGGCGCAGGTACGAGATCTCGTCGGCGTTGCAGAGCGGATCGGTCAACACCGCGCTGGCCGTGGCCGCGCCGAACGTCACGCCACCGTCGGTCGACGTCGAGTAGAAGCGGCTGCGGGTGCTGTTGTGCCGCATGTTCTGCACGATCGCCCCGGTGCCGCGCTCGATCGCCTTGCTCTCGTTGATGTTCCCGCCGGCGGGGCCGCCGCGCTTCCACGTCACGCCGCTGTCGTCGCTGTAGATGTTGCCGGTCTGGGTGAGACCCGCCCCGTCCCGGTAGACGAACGGCTGGATCAGGCGCCCGGTGCTGGTCTGGATGCCGTGCCCGGAGGAGAAGAACGCCTGCTGCCAGGTGGGGACCTTGATCGTCGGGTTCAGCTCCACCGGGGCGCTCCAGGTGGCACCGTTGTCCCGGCTGGTGATGTATTGCAGGTGCAGGCTGTTCGGGTCGTTGGCGGTGTTGAGACCGGAGGAGCCGGACCAGAAGCTGATGCCTGGCTTGGGGGAGTAGGTGTAGAAGCAGTAGACGGTGCCGGTCCTGCGGTCCACCAGCAGGCTCGGGTCGCCCGCTCCCTCGCTCGTGGTGGCGGGGGCGTGGATGATCCGCGGCTGGTCGAAGGTGCGGCCGCCGTCGGTGCTGCGGGTCATCGCGATCTGGATGTTGTTGGTGCCGCCACCGAGGTCGTACGAGCCGTTGATCCGGGCGTCGGCGACGGCGATCACGGTGCCGTTGTTGGTGACGGCCATGCCCGGGATGCGGACCGAGGCGGACGTGCCGTCGTAACGGCCGTTGGGCCCGTTGAGGTTGCGGATGACGGACTGCGTGCTGATGACCGTCGTGGCGTTCATCTGCGGGGTGCCGGCGGCCAGGCCGCAACCGGCGGTGCCCCGCAGGGTGCTGTCGAAACCGGGGGCGGTGACCCGCAGGGTGTACGCGGTGCCAGCGCCCACGGTCCAGTAGTGCAGGTAGTTGCCTCCGGCGGCGATGCTGCGGGTCCACGGGGACCCGGTGCGTCCGGCCCAGGTGACGGTGAAGTCCCGGGCGGTGGTGGTGCGGTTCTCCAGCGCGAGCTGGAGCCGGCCGGCCGTGCAGTCGTAGCTGGCGGCCGCGGACATGCCGGTGCCACAGTGGAAGATGCCGGCCGAGGTGTCGTCCAGGCCGGTCGGGGTGGTCGTGCGCAGGGTGTACGCCGTGCCCGCCGGGAGGGTCCAGTACAGCTCGCTGCTGCTGCTGCTGCCGGCGGCGACCGTCCGGGTCCAGGGCGAGTTGGTGCGGCCCGGCCAGGTGACGGTGAAGGTCTGCGCGGTGGTGCTGCCGTTGATGAGCCGCAGGTTGAGCCGGCCGGTCGTGCAGTCGGAGCTGGCGGTCGTGCTCACACCGGCGGGGGCGGCGTGAGCTGGCGTGGTGGGCAGGATCGCCAGCACGCCGAGGACGGCGGCCAGGAGCGCTGTCATTCGGCGCGGTAGTGCTCGGACAGGAGACACAGGATTCCTTCCGGGGGACGGGGGTGCGCACGGGGGATGTCAGGCATAAGACGTCGGATATCTGATGTCGGGACGCTAACCGGACGTCGCACTGGTCGTCAATAGATCGACGCGGAGCGGTGCGTGACGGCGTTGCCGTCCGGGGTGGACGCTGCGGTCACGACGCCTGTCCGAAGGGGACTCCGCCCGACGGGCTCTCCGGCTCCACCGCCCGGGCCCGCACCTGGCGCGGTGTCACCCAGGAGGGCGCCGTCAAGTGGCAGGCACGCCCAGGTCGGCGAGCAGCACGGGATGCGGGACGAGCGCCCGGTCGGCGGGCACGGTCAGCGTCACCGGGCGCGGCGACAGTCTTATCTGCACGAAGCACAATGGACACTTGTTCGCCGTGCGTTCCGTGGAGCGTCGACGGCGGTGCCGGTTTCAGGGCTGCGCGATGCGGGCGATGCTCGTCCGGATGGGCGCGTAGTGATCGGCGATGGCGGCCTGCAGGTTCGCCACGTCGCCGGCGGCGATCGCGTCCACGATCGCCCGATGACGATGGGCGGTGATCACCCGGTCCTCCGGCTCGGTCCGCAGCGTGGGGGCGACGATGGCCTGCACCTGCCAGAACGCCGCGGTCAGCTGGAGGATCAGGTCGTTGCCGAGGGGTTCCAGCAGCTTCACGTGGAAGGCCCGGTCCACGTCGAGGAAGTCCTTGCCCTGGGCGGCCAGACTCTCCATCTCGTCGGCGAGGGTGGAGAGAGCGGCCTGGTGCTCGCTGTCGAGAACGGCGATGACCTGGGCTGCGAGGCCCTGTTCGAGGGTCTGCCGGACGTCGACGACCTGCCCCAGCACGTGATGGTCCTCCTCGCCGCTGAGCAGCCCGCGGAAGGTCAGGCCCTCCACGAGGGCGGCGAGGGACATGCGGCCGACGAAGGTGCCGTGGCCGTGCCGCACCTCGACGATGTCGAGGGCAGAGAGGATCTTGACGGCCTCGCGGACGCTTGAGCGGCTCGCGCCCACCGCCTCACACAGCTCCGCCTCGGTGGGCAGAATGTCTCCCGGCTTGAGGCGGTTGCGCAGGATGTACTCCTTGATCTTGGCCCCCACCTCCTGCCGGCGGGGACCTGGGCGCTCCGCACCGCGTAGCGGGGACGCGTCAATGGTCGTCATCTGCCACTTGCCCTTCGTTCACGGATCTGACACTCTCACCATATCGGCATCAGATGTCTGACGTCAGACCCCATTATCTTCGAATCCCTCAGCGCGAGCGGTAAGCGAGCGCATGAAGAGCCTATGGAGGCAGCTACGTGAGCACCACCGTTGAGCCAAGGGAGAGTCGGCGCCGCCCCCCGCGCCGGTTCCGTTCGTTGGCCGTCGCGTCCACCGCGGCAACCCTCGCTCTCGGACTGGTCGCCTGCAGCGGCGGCCCGGCCTCGACCAACGCCGTCGAGGGAAGCGGGGGGAAGACGTCGATCGAGACCACCCTCGCGTTCACCCTCTCTAGCGGGTTCGACCCGGCGAACGCCTCGTCGGCGGTGGCGACGGCGGTCAACCAGCACACCTTCGAGGGTCTGATCGATCTTGACCCGGTTACCCGGGAACCATACCGCGCACTCGCCAAGGAAGACCCGGTGGCCAGCGCGGACGGGCTCACCTACACCGTGGCGGTGCGTGACGGAGCCAAGTTCTCCGACGGCACCCCCGTCACCGCCGAGGACGTCGCCTGGTCCTTCACCCGCGTGCTGAAGCCGGCCGACCCCAAGGCCCCGCCGCTGATGCAGGGGTTCGTGTCGTTCATCGACTCGGTGACGGCCAAGGACGCGACGACGGCCGAGTTCAAGCTCAAGTACCCGTTCGCCCTGTTCGCGGAGCGGATCGCCGTCATCAAGATCCTGCCGAAGGCGAAGACCGCGGACGCGGCCGCGTCGAAGGTTTTTGACACGGCGCCGATCGGCTCCGGCCCGTTCAAGTTGGACAGCGCGTCCAAGGAGTCGGGTGTCAAGCTCAGCAAGAATCCGAACTACAACGGCCCGCGTCCGGCCAAGGTCGAGACGATGACCTGGAACACCACCTCGGAGGCTTCCGCCCGGGTGTCCGACCTGCAGGGCGGCCGGGTCCAGGCCATCGAGTCGGTGCCGTACCTGAACGTCGACTCGCTCAAGGACAAGTACACAGTCGATGTGAAGCAGGCCTTCAACCAGGTCTTCCTCATGTTCAACTCGTCGGCGGCGCCGTTCAACGACAAGCGGGTGCGACAGGCGCTGCACTACGCGATCAACAAGGACGAGGTCATCAAGACCGCCCTCAACGGCTATGGCAGCCCGGCGACGAGCTACCTGGACGAGGGCAACAAGGACTACCAGAAGGCCGCCACCGTCTACGACTACAACCTGGAGAAGGCCAAGAGCCTGCTCCAGGAGGCCGGTGTCACGAACCTGTCGTTCCAGCTCGACACCACTGACAACTCGGTCGTGAAGGATGTCGCGCCGCTGGTCATCGAGCAGTGGAAGAAGATCGGCGTCACCGCCAGCCTCAACACGGTGCCGTCCTCGGCCATCTACGGCGACATCGTTCCGAAGGACACCTTCCGGGTGCTGATGGCCACCGGTGACCCCAGCGTCTTCGGCGTCGACACCGACCTGCTGATGCGCTGGTTCTACTACGGCGAGACCTGGCCGGGGCAGCGTTACCGGTGGAGCGCCGCGGACCGCAAGGCCATGGCCGACCTGCTCGACAAGGCGGCGCAGACCTCCGACGAGGCGGCCCGCAAGGCTCTGTGGAAGCAGGCCCTGGACAAGGTGGCCGAGGAGGCCCCCCTGTACCCGATCCTGCACACCAAGGTCGTCACCGCGTACGACCCCGCGAAGCTCTCCGACTTCTCGGGTGCGTCGACCACCGGCCTGTACTTCCTGGGCGCCAGCCGAAAGGGCTGAGCTCCACCTCGGGGGCCCCACCCTGGCCCCTCCGCGTCCCGCCCGGCCCTCAGTCCCTGGGGCTGGGCGGGACGTCCCGGCGGCCCTCGACGAGAGAAAGACACCATGCTGAGCGTTCTGAGCCTGGTCGCGCGACGACTCCTGACCCTGATACCCCTGGTGCTGGGCATCACGATCTTCGTCTTCGTGATCATGCAGTTCTCCCCGATCGATCCCGCGCTGTCCGTCCTGGGCGATCAGGCGACCCCCGCGCAGGTGGCCGCGTTCAAGGCCGCCAACGGTCTCGACGACCCGCTGCCCCTGCGGTACCTGCACTTCCTGGGCGACCTGCTCCGGGGCGATCTCGGCGTGACCTTCCCGCCGTCCGTCCCGGTCGCCGACAAGATCGCCACCGCGCTGCCGCTGACCATCCAGCTGACGGCCCTCGGCATCGTCGGCGCGCTGGTCATCGCGTTGGCCCTCGGCATCCCCGCCGCGCTGTACCGGGACCGCTGGCCCGACCAGGTCATCCGGTTCGTCTCGATGGCCGGTATCGCCATGCCGTCGTTCTGGCTGGCTCTCCTGCTCATCCAGGAGCTGTCGGTCCGCCGTCCCGTCTTCCCGACCGGCGGGTACGTCAACCCCGGCGACTCGTTCTCCCTCTGGCTGCAGTCCCTCGCCATGCCAGCGCTCGCCCTCGCCGTGCCGGTCGGCTGCTCCCTGGCCAGAATCGTGCGGACGTCAATGGTCGAGGAACTCGACAAGGACTACGTGCGGACGGCGATCGGCGCCGGGCTGCCGCCCCGCGTGGTGGTCGGACGCAACGTGCTGCGCAACGCGCTGGTCAACCCGCTCACCGTGCTGGGCCTGCGAATCGGCTACCTGCTGGGCGGCACTGTCGTCATCGAGGCCATCTTCTCGCTGCCCGGCATGGGCACCCAGATCATGAGCGCGGTCCAGCAGAACGACACCGCCCTCGCCCAGGGAACCGTGCTGACGATCGCCATCTGCTTCGTCCTCGTGAACCTGGTGGTCGACATCCTCTACCTCTTCGCCAACCCTCGACTGCGCGGAGCCCACTGATGCGTCGAACACTCACCGCCAGGCTGTCGGCTCCCGGCATCGCCTTCAAACGGCTCAGCGTCACGGCTCGGATCGCACTGAGCTTCGTCCTGCTCATCGTCGTGGTGGGCATCTTCGCGCCGCTGATCCTGCGACACGACCCCGCGCAGGCCGGGCTCGGTCCCGCGCTGACCGGCCCGAACGGCGACTACTGGTTCGGCCTGGACAAGCTCGGACGCGACGTGTTCTCGCGGCTGGTCGCCGGCACCCGGCGTTCGTTGATCGTGGGCTTTGGCAGCGCCGGCATCGCCCTGGTGATCGGCGCGATCCTGGGCGCGCTGGCCGGAACCAGCCGGCCCGCTGTCGACGAGGTGGTGATGCGGTGCCTCGACGTCGTCATGGCCTTCCCCGCCATCGTGCTCTCCGCCCTGCTGATCATCTCGTTCGGCAAGAACAGCCTCGTGGTCCTCGTGGTCGCGATCGGTTTCGTCTTCGTGCCCTCGATCGCGCGCATCGTGCGCGCCAACGTGCTCTCGCAGTACCGCGAGGACTACGTCGCGGCCGAACGGATCATCGGCGCGCGGCGACCGCACATCCTCTGGCGGCACATCCTGCGTAACTGCGCCGCCCCGATCCTCGTCTTCGTCACCGTCATGGTGGCCGACGCCATCGTGTTCGAGGCATCGCTCTCGTTCATCGGTGGCGGGCTGGCACCCCAGGAAGCCGCCTCCTCGTGGGGCTCGGTCATCGCCTTCGGCAAGGAGATGGTGCAGATCGGTGGCTGGTGGGCCACGTTCTTCCCCGGCCTGCTGATCCTGCTCACCGTGCTCGCCCTGAACGTGCTCTCCGAAGGGATGTCCGACGCCTGGGCCGCCCCGGCGGCGCGGCGTGCCACCGCCACGAAGATCGGGGACGCGCAGGAGGAGGCGCAGCCCGGCTCCGGTGAGGTGGTGCAACTGCCCGGCCTGGCCGAGGCCGCGCAGCGGCTGCGCGAGCGCGCCCGCCCCCTCCCGGACGGGGAGCCCGTCCTGGAGGTCCGGAACCTGTCGATCGGGTTCGAGGGACGCCACAGCGGCGTCGACATCGTCGACGACCTGACCTTCGACATCCGCCCCGGTGAGGTCCTCGGCCTGGTGGGGGAGTCCGGCTCCGGCAAGTCGCTGACCTCCCTCGCCGTGATGGGCCTGCTGCCGCAGGGCGCCCGGGTCCGCGGCGAGGTCCGCTTCGCGGGCACCGACCTGCTGACGGTGAGCACCAAACGACGCCGTGCCCTGATGGGGCGCGAGATCGCGATGGTCTACCAGGACGCCCTCTCGGCCCTGAACCCCTCACTGCGCATCGGCCCCCAGCTCGCCCAGATGACCAGCCGTGGCGGCACGCGGTCGGCCCAGGAGCTGATGGAGCTGGTGGGCCTCGACGCGCGGCGCACCCTGTCCGCGTACCCGCACGAACTCTCCGGTGGGCAGCGGCAGCGCGTGGTGATCGCCATGGCGCTGTCGCGGGATCCGCGCCTGATCATCGCTGACGAGCCGACCACCGCGCTGGACGTCACGGTCCAGGCGCAGGTCATGGAGCTGCTGCTGCGGCTGCGCGGCCAGCTCGGCTTCGCGCTGATCCTGGTCAGCCACGACCTCGCGCTGGTCAGCGACGTCGCGGACCGGGTCGTGGTGATGTACGGCGGGCAGATCGTCGAGAGCGGTGTCACCGCCGACGTGGTCGGCGCGCCGGCGCACCACTACGCCCGAGGTCTTCTCGGTTCTGTGCTCTCCCTCGAGGCCGGCGCGGAGCGGCTCACCCAGATCCGCGGCGTGGTGCCGTCGCCGGCCGACTTCCCATCGGGCTGCCGGTTCGCTGATCGCTGCCCCATGGCCACCGAGGTTTGCCGGGAGGAGACGCCCCGTCTGGAGGGCGTTCCCGCCCACCGGTACGCCTGCCACCACCCGGCCGTCAGCGTCAGGGAAGGGGAGCTGGCCCGATGAGCGCGTCAGTCCCACACCAGTCGATCGTCGAACTGCGCGACGTGCACGTGGTGCATCGCACCCGAGGGGGTGGCCTGTTCGGCCGCGAGCGGGTGTATGCCCTCACCGGCGCGGACCTGACCGTGCGTGCCGGCGAGACGATCGGTGTCGTCGGCGAGTCCGGCTGCGGCAAGTCCACGATGGCCAAGGTGCTGGTGGGCCTCCAGCGGCCGACGAGCGGCACTGTTGCCTTCTCCGGCAAGGACGTCTGGTCGATGAACGCGGCGGAACGCCGACTGCACATCGGCGCCGGCGTCGGCATGATCTTCCAGGATCCGGCCACGTCGCTGAACCGGCGCATGCCGGTCCGCGACATCCTGCGCGACCCGCTCGACGTGCACCGTCGCGGCACCCGCAAGGAGCGCGAGGAGCGGGTCAGGGAGCTGATGGCGCTGGTCGGGCTGCCCCGGTCGGTCGCCGACGTGCTGCCGAGCCAGCTCTCCGGCGGCCAACGCCAGCGGGTGTCCATCGCGCGTGCCCTGGCCCTGGAGCCAGGGCTGGTCATCGCCGACGAGCCCACCAGCGCCCTCGACGTGTCGGTCCGGGCGCAGATCCTCAACCTGCTCCTGGACCTCAAGGAGCGTCTGGACCTGGCCATGGTCTTCGTCTCGCACGACATCCAGACGGTCAAGCGGATCAGTGACCGCGTGGTCACCATGTACCTCGGCCGGATCGTGGAGCAGGCGCCCGCCGCCGGGCTCCCCGAGGTCGCCCAGCACCCGTACACCCGGGCGCTCTTCTCCGCCACGCCGGGGCTGCTCTCGCCACTCGACCCGATCCCGCTCGTCGGCCCCGTTCCACTCGCCACGAAACCGCCGACCGGATGCCCGTTCCGCACCCGGTGCTGGAAGGCGACCGACGGCTGCGCCATCGAGATGCCGCCGGTCCGGTCGGGCGACGGCGGTGCCGGTGCCCACGAGTTCCGGTGCTACCACCCCGTTCCTGCTGGATCCAGCAACACAGAGCTGGTCGAACTCGCCAGAGCATCGACCGGCCGCACCACCCCCCTACACGTCAAGGAGTCAGCGTGACCACCCCAGCCCCGCGGTTCGCCGGAGTCGTGCCGCCGGTCGTCACCCCCCTGACCGAGGAGGGGGCGGTCGACGTCGCCTCCCTTGAACGGCTCGTCGAGCGGATGCTCACCGCCGGCGTCGACGGCATCTTCGCCCTCGGCAGCTCCGGCGAGACGGTGTTCCTCACGGACAGTCAGCGGGACCAGGCTCTCGAAACCGTCGTGAAGACCGTCGGCGGGACCGTACCCGTCATCGCGGGCTGCATCGAGCCGACCACCCGGCGGGTCCTCGACCGGGCCGACGCGTCGACGCGCCTGGGTGTCGACGGCCTGGTGGCCACCGCCCCCTTCTACGCCATTGTCGGCCCCCACGAGGTCGAGCGGCACTTCCGGTCCCTCGCCGCTTCGGTCGAGCTTCCGCTGCTGGCGTACGACATTCCGGTCTGCGTGCACACCAAGCTGTCGCCGGGCCTGCTGAGCCGACTCGCCGCGGAGGGCGTCCTCGCCGGCGTCAAGGACTCCAGCGGTGACGACGTCTCCTTCCGCCAACTGGTGCTGTCCATCGCGGAACACGCGCCGAACGCCGGCTTCAGCCTGTTGACCGGCCACGAGGTGGTGGTCGACGCGATGATGCTCGCCGGCGCCTCCGGTTCCGTCCCCGGCCTGGGCAACGTGGACCCGGAGGGCTACGTGCGGCTCCACCGGGCCTGCGTGACCGGCGACTGGGACACTGCCCGCGCGGAGCAGGACCGACTGACCCGGTTGTTCCGGATCGTCGACGCGGCCGACCCGGCGACGGCGGCAGGGGCGACCCGGGGCGTGGGCGCGTTCAAGACCGCTCTGGCCCTGCTCGGCGTCATCGACAGCAACGCCGTGTCGCTTCCGCTGCGACCGCTCGACGCCGATGAGGCGAGCCGGGTGCGTGCCCAGTTGGAGCTGGCGGGGCTGCTCTAGCCATGTCCGAGGCACCCGAGCCCCCGGTCGTCGACGTGGCGGTGGCCGCGCTCGACATCGGGGGCACCAAGACGGCCGCTGCCATCGTGACCCGCCACGGCGAGGTGATCGACAAGATCACCGTCCCCACCCCCGGCCGGGCCGGGGCGACCGCCATCATCGACACCGCAGCCGACCTCGTCGGTCGGCTGCGGGCGAGGGCGACGGGAACCCGCATCCGTGCCCTCGGCGTCGGTAGCGCCGGGGTGATCGACCACCGGACGGGTCGGGTGCTGTCGGCCACCGACGCCCTGGCCGGTTGGGCCGGCACGGACCTGAGTGGCCGACTGCGGGCACTGCTCGACCTGCCCGTCTCAGCCATCAACGACGTGCACGCGCACGCCCTCGGTGAGGCGCGGCACGGCGTGGCGGTCGGCCACCAGACGATGCTCTTCATAGCGGTCGGCACCGGTATCGGCGCCTCGTTCGTCGTCGACGGCACCGTGCTGACCGGCGCCCACTCCGCCGCCGGCCACGCCGGCCACCAGCCCTCGCCGTACGCCGGACAGTTGCCCTGCACCTGCGGCGGGCGGGGGCACCTGGAGGCGATCGCCTCCGGGCCCGCTCTCACCGAGGAGTACGTGCGGCGTACCGGTCAGCCGGTCGGCGACCTGCGCACGGTGGCCGAGCGCGCGGCGGACGGTGACGCCACAGCCCGGGAGGTGGTCCTGCTGGGTGGGGCCGCCGTCGGCTCGGCGGTCGGCGGGCTGGTCAACATGCTTGACCCCGCTGTCGTCGTCATCGGCGGCGGTGTCGCCGGCCTCGGCGACACCTGGTGGCAGGCACTCCGGGGCGCCGTGCGACGGGAGACGTTGCCCAATCTGGACGACGTGCCCGTCCTGGCCTCGACCCTCGGATCGGACGCCCCACTTCTCGGCGCCGCCTCACTCGCCTGGGAGGGCACCGCATGAACAAGCTGATCGCGCAGCTCCGCCACCGCCTCGTCGTCTCCTGCCAGGCGTACCCCGGTGAGCCGATGCGCAGCCCGGACACGATGCGCCGGGTGGCCCTCGCCGCCGCCCAGGGCGGTGCCGCCGGCATTCGCGCCCAGGGCCTGGCGGACATCGCGGCCATCCGGGGGGCGGTCGACCTGCCGCTGATCGGTCTGTGGAAGGACGGGGACGACGACGTCTTCATCACCCCCACGCTGGAGCACGCGCTGTCGGTGGCCCGGGCCGGCGCGCACGTCGTGGCCCTTGACGGCACCGCGCGGCCCCGGCCCGACGGCCGAACCCTCGGTGACACCATCGCCGCCGTCCACGACCTGACCGGAGCTCTGGTGATGGCCGACTGCTCCACCCTCGACGAGGGGGTCGCCGCCGCGGCGGCGGGTGCCGACCCACCCGCGCCCTCCGGCCATATCCGCCGACCCTCGCCGGTCCACGGCACCGGTCAGTG
>NZ_JBEYSL010000141.1:0-14061 GCF_040642735.1 Micromonospora sp. NPDC047753
AGCGGGAACGCGCCCTGCTCCAGGACTTCACCCAACGCCGCGTCGACGGTCTGCTGGTGGTGCCGGCGGGCCTGGACCACTCGTTCCTGCGTCGCAACCTGTTCCAGGTGGCGGCGGCCGCCAGCCCGTACGCGAGGTGCGGGATGATGTCGGAGATCCAGTCGGAGCGCCGCCACGTACGCGGGTCGCTGATCCCGAGCACGGTGATCGACCCGTCGGTCATGGTCATGACGCCCGCGCCGAGCAGACCGGTGGCCACCGGCAACGGCTGACGTCGACCACCGGCGTAGAGCGCGAACCCGACGCCCGCGGCGACGCCCAACCCGTAACCGATCAGCGGCCCGAGGCCCGAGCGGCGGTTGGCCGCCCGGGCCCCGTTTCCCAGGTCGACGTGCGCGATCCCGGCCAGCCGGTCGACGGTCTCCTGGGGGACGTCGCTCTCCGGCCGTCCCCGCAGTGCCATGTCCAGGTAGCTGACCACGTTCAGCGCGGTGCTGCCGACGGCGCCTGCGATCGCGCCGTCGGCCACGTCGACCGTCCTCACTTCGGGTCGCCCGGTTCGCGCTCGCTCTTCGGGCCGTACGTCCGGTCGCCGCGCACCACGCCTCGTTGACCGCGATCCTCCTGGAGGATCCTGTTCGCGACCTGGTTGGCCTTGCCGTCGGGTACCCGGCGTCCGGAGTCGTCGATCGCGTTACGCAACCGCGCGCGCTGCTTGTCGTACGCGTTACTGCCCGGCCGTGGTCCTGGCATCTGTGCCTCCTTCGTCGGTCTGGGCACCTGGTGCTGCCCGCCGTCCGCTGGGCGTACCGCGGCCGTCTACCCGTCTGGCGGCGGACCAACCCCGGCGCACTACCGGGGCGCGCGGACCACGACCACCGGGCACTGCGCGTGGTGCAGCATCGACTGGCTCACCGACCCCAGCAGCAACCCGGTCACCTCGCCGCGCCCGCGCCCACCGACGACCGCCAGTTGGGCGGAGCGGGACGCCTCGGCGAGCACAGTGCCGGGTCGGCCGTGCGCCACCTGGCAGGTCAACCGCAGACCCTGGTGGGCCTCGGTGAACCCGGTCAGCCACCCGGCGAGCATCCGTTCCTGCTCGCCGCGCAACTTCGCCTCGTCGTACACCAGGGGTTGCATGTCGCCCGGGCCGCTGCTGCCGGGATGTCGGTAGGCGTGCACAGCCATCAGCGGCACGCCGAGTGACACTGCGGTCTCGGCGGCGAAGTCCGCCGCCAGCCGGGAGGCGTCCGAGCCGTCCACGGCGACCAGGACCGGCTCGTCGGGGCGTTGCGTGCCGCGCGCGACCAGCACCGGGCAGTCGGCGTACGCGGCGACCTGCACCGCGACCGAGCCGACCAGCAGCGCGGAGAACCCACCCAGCCCGCGATCGCCGAGCACGATGAGCGCGGCGGTGGGGGACTCGCCCACCAGCACCGCGGCGGCCTCACCGTCGATGATCTCGCCGGAGATCGTCAACCCGGGCACTGTCGCCTCGGCCTCGCGCACCGCGGCCTCGACGAGTTCCTCGGCCCGGTGGCGCAGCCCACCGCCGGGAGGCGCGTGCGGGGCGGGGGAGACGGGCACGTGCAGCAACGGCCAGATGAAGCCGTGCACGACCCGTAGTGGTCGGTGCCGGCGGGCCGCCTCGGCGGCGGCGAGGCGCACGGCGCGCAGCGCCGACTCCGAGCCGTCGACGCCGACCACCACCGCCGCGTTGTTCGCCGAGTTCACGGCCCCACCTCCGCTCGCGGCCAGTATCGCGGGCCCGGACGCCCCCGCGTCGCGATACCGCCGAGCGCGTCCCGGTCGGTACGCTGGCGACGACCGGGGAGGGAGCGCCGCCGATGGGTGAACCGGACCAGCCGAGCACCGCTCGCATGATCGACTTTTGGCTCGGCGGGCAGCATCACTTCCCCGTGGACGTGGCCGCCGCGAACGCGTTCGAGCAGGCGTACGGGCCGTGCGCGCCGGTGTTCCGCGAGCTGCGGGCGTTCCTGGGCCGGGCGGTGCGGGCCATGGCCGAGCAGGGCGTCGACGGGTTCCTGGTGTTCGGCGCCGGGGTGCCGACGATGGGCAACGTGCACGAGGTCGCCGCCGACGCGACGGTGCTCTACACCGATGTCGACCCGGTCACCATCCGACTGGGACAGAGCATCCTCGCCGGCAGCGACCGGGCCGGCTACGGCTTCGGCGACGCGACCGACATCGGCACCGTCGACCCGGCGCAACTGCACCGTTTCGTGCCGGGGTGGGGTCGACGGCCGGTCGGAGTGGTCTTCCTGGGGTTGGCCGCGTTCCTCGACGACGCCACGCTGACCCGCACCCTCGACGAGCTGTACGCTGCCGCGGCGCCGGGCAGTCTGCTCGCTGTGGACTTCGACACCGAGGAGCTGGCCGGTCACCCGCAGGCGCTGGCCATGATGGGGCCGCAGTTCCGGATGCGTCCACCGGCGGCGTTCGCGCCCCTGCTGGGTCGGTGGGTGCCGACGGCGGACGGGATCGTCCCGGTTTCCGAGTGGTGCCCGGAAGGCCCGCCGGCCGAGGTGCCCGACGCGTTCCACGGTGTGCTCGCGACCCGCGCGGGAGACTGACCGCGCCGATCACCCCTCCGGTGGCGTCCGTATGATGCTTGCCCTACAGCAAGCTTCGGGGGAGGTCGACGATGGTAGACGCGCCGGACGTGGTGTCGCGCGCGTTGCGCGAGGCACCGCCCGACCAGTTGGCGGAGGCGGCGGACCGGGCGATCCGGTCCGCGATGGGCGCGCTTCGCACCGACGTCTTCGTCGCCGACTACCGGATCAGCGGCCTGTGGCCGGTGCTGGATCCGGACCTGCCGGCGGCCGGCTTCCTGGCCTGCCACACCATGGCGCAGCGCTGCTTCAGCAGCCAGCAGCCGGTCCGCGATGGTGAGGGCCCCTGCCGGCTCTACCTGCCGTTGACCGTGTGGGGCGAGCGGCTGGGTGTGCTGCTGATCGAGCTGCCGGCCGTACCGAACGCGGCGGTCACCGGTCGGGCGACGGACATCGCCGGCGCTCTGGCGGTGGCGATGCGCGCGGCGGACCGGGAGACCGACCGCTACCGGCGGGCCCGCCGCCGGGAGCGACTGACGATGGCCGCCGAGATGCAGTGGGACCTCCTGCCCGGTCGTGGTGTGTCCCACCACGCGTTCGACCTGGCCGGCCAGCTCGAACCGGCGTACACGGTGGGTGGCGACCACTTCGACTGGTCGCTGGACGGCGACCGTCTCACCCTGACGGTGCTCAACGGCGAGGGCAACGGGCTGGCGGCGTCGCTGTTGACAGCCGTCACTGTCAACGCGATGCGCAACGCGCGTCGCTCCGGTGGCGGCCTGGTGGAGCAGGCCGAGCTGGCCTCGGACACGGTCTTCTACCAACACCGGGGCGCCCGGTACGTGGCCACGCTGCTGCTTGAGGTGGACACTCGCCTCGGCCGGGTGCGGGCCGTCGACGCGGGCTCGCCCCACCTGTTGCGGATGCGCGGGTCCACTGTCGAGCCGATGAAACTCGATCAGCAGCTGCCGCTGGGCATGTTCGCCGAGACCCGCTACGAGCTTCAGGAGATGCAACTCGCCCCCGGTGACCGGCTCTTCGTCGTCAGCGACGGGGTGTGGGCCGCCGAGCCGCCGGGCCAGGAGCCGTACGGGCAGCGGGCGATGGCACGTTCCCTGCGCGCCACGCGGTTGCAGCCGCCGGCCGAGGCGGTTGGTACGGTGATGCGCGAGCTACACGCCTATCACGCCGATTCCGATCTGCGTGACGACGCCGTCGTGGTCTGTCTGGACTGGCGCGGTCCACGCGAGCGGAGCATGGCGTGAGTCTCGCCGCCGCATTGCCGGGCGGGCACCAGCGCGACAACGGCAGGGGATATCAGGTGGAGCGACCTGCGGATCTCGCCGCGGCGATCACCACGGCCGCCGAGACGCTGATCGCCGTGCTGGAGTCGGCCGCGTCGCGGCACCAGGTGCCGCCCACCCAGCTGAGGGTGCTCACGCTGATCAGCGGTCGTCCGGAGACCAACGTCAACGGGCTGGCGGAGCTGCTGGACGTGGTGCCCTCGTCGGCGAGCCGCCTGTGCGACCGGTTGGAGGCGACCGGGCTGTTGCGTCGGGTGGCCGATCCGCGTGACCGGCGTGAGGTGCGGTTGGTGCCGACCCCTGCGGCGCTGACTCTGTTGGGGGAGTTGGCCGAGCGGCGTCAGCGCGCGGTGCAGGCGGTGCTGGACCGGATGCCGGCGCGGATGCAGCACGAGCTGTTGCTGGCGCTGGCCGGGTTCGCTCGGGCGGCGACGTCGGTGCCCGAGCAGCAGACCGATCCCGCCGTCCAGACGGCCTGAGCACCAACCCCTCTTCCACTAGTATCCTAGGACGCTCTACGCGTGGTGATCCACGCCACAGTGCGACACCGCCGCACCGGCAGGCCACGGCAGCGGCCGGCCAGCGAGAGGAAGCCCGATATAGTGGCAGCGCACCTACCCGGCCCGCGATCATCGAGATCGCGGGCCGTATCAGGGCAGGGGGCCCCGCCCGGGGCCGCAGGGGAGAGCCGGCGCTGGTCGGCCCGACAGCGCGTACGACCCTCAGCCGCGCCCGGCGCCGGCCGGGGGCCCGCGTGCCGTGGAGGAGGATCGGTGTCGCGTCGGCCGGCTCGGGCAGAGCAACCGCGGGACACCGGTGACGAGACTCCCGGCAACCAGGTCCTCACCCTTCCCAACCTGATCAGCTTCGGGCGGCTGCTGGGCGTGCCGCTCTTCCTCTACCTGTTCCTGGTGGCGCGGGCCGACGTGGCGGCGGTCGTGGTGCTGGCCATCGGGGGCACCACCGACTGGGTCGACGGCTGGATCGCCCGCCGCCTGCACCAGGTCAGCCGCCTGGGCGAGTTGCTCGACCCACTCGCCGACCGGCTCTACATCCTCGCCACCCTGATCGCCTTCACCGCGCGGGAGGTGGTGCCGTGGCAGTTCACCGCGGCGCTGCTGGCCCGTGAGGTGCTCCTGCTGGCCTCGCTGGCGGTGCTGCGTCGCTACGGGTACGGTCCGCCGCCGGTGCACTACGTGGGCAAGACCGCCACGTTCCTGCTGCTCGCGGCGTTCCCGGTGCTGTTGTTGGCCAGCGCGGCCACCGACGTGGCGACGGCGGCGAGCGCCATCGGTTGGGCGTTGGCCTGGTGGGGGCTGGTGCTGTACTGGGTGGCCGGCGCGATGTACGTCGTGCAGGCGGCCCGGCTGGTGCGCGCGGCGCGCGGTCCGGGAGCGGCGGCGTGAGCGCGCCTCGGCTGGGAAAACCCGGCCAGGACCGGGTGTACGCGCCGGACTTCCTCACCGAGCTGTTCCGCAACCCGCTGGATCCGGGGTACGCGGATGCGGCTGCCGCCCGTCGGCGCTCGGCGGAGTCCGCTCCGGCGCGCGGGTGGCGGGCCTTGCCGGCACGGTCGGTGAGCCTTGTCGTGGTGGTGATGCTCGGTTTCCTGTTCGCGGTCGCGTACCGGCAGACGATGGCGGACGAGCCGGGGCGCAGCCAGGCCCGTTCGGGTCTGGTGGCGCAGATCAAGGAGCGGGAGAGCCAGACCGATCGGTTGTCCACGCAGGCGGACCAGCTGCGCGAGGAGGTCAGTCGGCAGCGGGACGCGGCGTTGACCGGTTCGGCCGCCGCCCGGTTGCGCAACCTGGAGGCGAGCACCGGGTTGGGCCGGGTGCGCGGTGACGGTGTGGTGGTGCGGTTGGCGGACGCGCCGGACAAGGCGGACGCGGTCACCGGTGCCGGCGCGGGGCCGCCGCGGGTGCTCTACAGCGACCTGCAGGGTGTGGCGAACGCGTTGTGGAGTGCTGGTGCGGAGGCGATCGCCATCAACGGGCAGCGGTTGACGTCGACGTCGACGATCCGGTCGGCGGGTGAGGCGATGCTCGTGGATTTCCGGCCGGTGACCGGGCCGTACGAGGTGTCGGCGATTGGGCCGGGTTCGATGCGGCGCAAGTTCGAGGACAGCCGGAACGCGGCGCTGATGCGGAAGGTCGCGCAGGGGACGGGGTTGTCGTTCGGTGTGCGGGAGGCGGATGACCTCACCCTGCCGGCGGCGCCGGAGCCGCAGCTACGCTACGCCAAGCCGTCGGTCAGTCCGAGCCCTTCCGCGTCGGGTGTCCGTTCCGGCAGTCCCGGGTCGTCCGGTCCGGGGACGACTGTTAGCCCCTCCGGAGGTGGCCGATGATCGCGGTGTTGGCGTTGCTCGCCGGTGTGGTGCTGGGCGTGTGGCTTGATCCCACGGTGCCGGCGGCGTTGCAGCCGTACCTGCCGATCGCGGTGGTGGCCGCGTTGGACGCGGTTTTCGGTGGGGTGCGGGCCCGGTTGGACCGCATCTTCGACGACAAGCAGTTCGTGGTGTCGTTCATTTCGAACGTGCTGGTTGCTGGTCTGATCGTGTATCTGGGTGACCAGTTGGGGGTGGGTGGGCAGTTGTCCACCGGTGTGGTCGTTGTGTTGGGGGTGCGTATCTTCGGCAACGTGGCGGCGATCCGTCGGCACCTGTTCCGGGCGTAGGTTGGGTTGCGATGAGTGACGAGCAGACCGACACGGGGACCGGGTGGCCGCAGCCGGCGGGTCCGGTGCGGCCGGGTGGGCCGGCGGGTGAGCCGGATCCGCGGCCGGATGCGCCGGATCCGGATGAGTTGAGCCCGTTGGCGCCGCAGGCGCCAACGGATGACGAGCCTGTGGCCGATCCGGGTGTGGAGCCGGTCGACGATGGTGCGACGGTGGACCTGAGCGCGGTGTCGCGGTCGGGTGAGCAGCCGGTTGCGGGTTCCGACGGGTTGGCGGAGCCGGTGGGAGAGTCGGCGGCGCCGGTGGTGGCTGGTCGGTCCCGGTGGAGCGCGGCCGGGGTGATGATCGCCGCGTTGTTGGCGTTGCTGGGGTTCACGTTGGTCGTGCAGTTGAAGACGACGTCGACGGACCCGACTCTGGGTGCCACCCGGCAGGAGGACCTGGTCCGGATCCTGTCGGATCTGGATGCGCGGGAGAATCGCCTGCAGCAGGACATCCGGGCTCTGGAGGACAGCCAGCGGCAGTTGCGCTCGGGTGAGCAGGGTCGTCAGGCGGCGTTGGATGAGGCGACGCGGCGGGCGGACGAGTTGGGCATCCTGGCGGGGACGTTGCCGGCGGTGGGTCCGGGGTTGACTGTCCAGTTCGACGGTGGTGCGAAGCCGATTTCGGCGAACCGGGTGTTGGACGCGGTGCAGGAGCTGCGCGGTGCGGGCGCCGAGGCGATGCAGATTTCCGGTGGGGATCGGGCGACGGTGCGGATCATCGCGTCGACGTACTTCCTCGATGGGGAGAACAACGGGTCGTTGATCGTGGAGGGGCGTCGGTTGTCGGGGCCGTACACGATCACGGTGATCGGTGATCCGGCGACGATGCGTACGGCGTTGAACATTCCTGGTGGGGTGGTGGCGTCGGTCCGGGGTGACGGCGGTAACGTGACGTTTGGGGAGCGTGAGGTTGCCGAGGTTTCGGCGCTGCACGTGCCGATCAAGTTGGAACACGCCCGTCCGGTCTCCTGACCGGCGCGGCCGCGCCGGACCCGGGTGGTCCGGGGCACCGATGGATGAAGGACGCGTCTGGTGATACCCGAGGATCTGCGATACACCGCCGAGCATGAGTGGGTGGCGGGTGACGGCACGGCTTCGGTCCGGGTCGGCATCACCCACTTCGCGCAGGACGCGCTCGGTGACATCGTGTACGTGCAGTTGCCCGAGGCGGGTGCGGTGGTCGCGGCCGGTGACTCGTTGGGTGAGATCGAGTCGACCAAGAGCGTGTCGGAGATCTACGCGCCGGTGGCCGGTACGGTGGCGGCGCGCAACGATGCGTTGGCTGACACGCCTGAGCTGATCAACACTGATCCGTACGGTGAGGGTTGGTTGGTGGAGATCACGCCGAACGATCCGACTGCGACGGATGGGTTGCTGACGGCGGCCGCGTATCAGAAGATCACCGAAGGCTGAGTGTGCTTGATCCGGTGCGCGGGATGTCTGCGCGCGTCCGGTTGCCCTGCATTTCGGCGCTGGCTAGGCTCGCCCAGTCGACCGAGAACCCAATAGTTGAGCGTTGCGGAATTGCCTTCCCGGGCACGGGGAGCCAGCCGCCGGGTGTTCAAGTGCCCGGCGGCCAGACCCGCCATTACCCGACGCCGACCGAACAGATCCGTGAGGTGGTCCCATGACGCGGCCAGACGACGAGTTCCCCCCACTCGACGTCACTTCGACGCTCAATCTCGGTTCGCTCGACGAAGTGCTGGAGGGGCCGGATACCGATGTGGTGCCGAGCCGGATGTCCGGTTCGTTGCCGCCGGGTATGGCGCTGCTGGTGGTTCGTCGAGGCCCGAATGCGGGTGCCCGGTTCTTGTTGGACCACGATGTGACGACCAGTGGCCGGCACCCGGACAGTGACATCTTCCTGGATGACGTGACGGTGTCGCGTCGGCACGCGGAGTTCCACCGTGATGGTGGGACGTTCACGGTGCGGGACGTGGGTAGCCTGAATGGCACGTACGTCAATCGTGAGCGGGTCGAGGCGGCCACGTTGAGCAATGGTGACGAGGTTCAGATCGGTAAGTTCCGGGTGGTGTTCATCGCCGGTCCGCGCCCGGAGGAGGAGGCCGGCCGGGGGTGAACGAGCCTGCGGCCTCCATGTCACCCGGGGCGGCTCGGTCTGAGCCGCTGATGAGCATCGGTGAGGTGCTTGGGCAGTTGCGGGTGGATTTTCCGGATACCACGATTTCGAAGCTGCGGTTTCTTGAGGCCGAGGGTTTGGTCGAGCCGCAGCGGACGGCGGCGGGTTACCGGAAGTACAGCTGGGACGATGTGGCGCGGTTGCGGTTCGTGTTGACCGCGCAGCGGGACAGGTACCTGCCGTTGCGGGTGATTCGGGAGCAGTTGGCCCAGTGGGATTCGTCCGGTGAGCAGCCGGAGCGGTCGCGGCCGGCGTTGGTGGCGGTTGGTCCTGATGGTGCGGTGCCGGGTCGTGAGTTCGCGGAGCCGGCCGAGTCGTCGCAGGTGCGGCTCGGCCGGGCGGATCTGGTGGCGCGCAGTGGGATCGACGAGTCGACGTTGGTGGAGTTGGAGCGGCTCGGTGTGCTGGTGTCGGATCCGCCGGGTTGGTATGACGCTGATGCTCTGATCATCGCGTCGGCGGTGGCGGGGTTGGCGGCGTACGGGTTGGAGCCGCGGCACCTGCGGGGTTATCGGACGGCGGCGGACCGGGAGGTCGGTTTGTTCGCGCAGTTGGTGGCGCCGTTGGCGCGGCAGAGTGATCCGGCGGCGCGGGCGCGGGCGGCGGAGACGGCGCGGGAGTTGGTGGCGTTGTCGGAGCAGTTGCACGCGGCGTTGGTGCGGGTGGGGCTGCGGTCGACGTTGGGTCGGTGAGGGTGCCCGGTGGGTGGCGGCTGAGCGGAAAGATCTCTTCCGGGAAGCGTGCCGTAGGCTTGCCGGGGTAACCCCTTTTCGGCGCGGACGTGGTGCTGTAGCGCATGGGACGGCCGTGTTGCGGTCCGTGTACCGTGCAGGGAAAGGCGCGGTGCGGCGTAGGTGACAACGACACGGAGGCGGCGGTGCGCGAGCTGAGCGTGGTCGGAGTTCGGGTGGAGCTGCCCAGCAACCAGCCGATCGTCCTGCTCAGGGAGGTCGAGGGGGACCGCTATCTGCCGATCTGGATCGGCGCGGTCGAGGCGACGGCTATCGCTTATGAGCAGCAGGGGGTCAAGCCGGCCCGGCCGTTGACGCATGACCTTCTGCGGGACGTGTTGGCGGCGTTGAAGGCACCCTTGCAGGCGGTGGAGATCACCGAGCTGAAGGAGAACGTCTTCTACGCTGATCTGTTGATCGGTGATGGGGTGCGGGTGTCGGCGCGGCCGAGTGATTCGATCGCGTTGGCGTTGCGGGTTGGTGCGCCGATTCGTTGTGCGGAGCAGGTCCTCAGCGAGGCGGGGATCGTTATCCCTGATGAGCAGGAGGACGAGGTGGAGAAGTTCCGCGAGTTCCTGGAGCAGGTGCGTCCGGAGGATTTCGCGGGCTGAGGTGTGCCTGGGCTCTGTTGGTGATCTTTCTCGGTGGCTGCGCGGCGTGTCGCGTCGGTTCCTCCGTGGTAACCCCTGACGGTGGCGATAGGGTTTCCATGTCGAGGGGTGCGCGTCCCGGAAACGATGCGTCGCCACACTGACGGGGAGGTTGTCCGGATGCACGAGCCGCGGGATTCCGATCCGGGTGCAGAGTTCGACGAGTCGGGTGCCTCGTCGCCAGGTGTGGCGGCTGAGGGTGACGGTTCGGTTGGTTACCGGGGTGTGACGGCCTGCCATGCGGTGGGCATCAGTTACCGGCAGTTGGATTACTGGGCGCGGACGACGCTGGTGGTGCCGAGCGTTCGTGATGCCTCGGGTTCGGGGACGCAGCGGTTGTACTCGTTCCGGGATCTGGTGGTGTTGAAGGTCGTGAAGCGGTTGTTGGATGCGGGGGTGTCCCTGCAGAACATCCGTAAGGCGATCGAGGCGTTGCGGTCGCGTGGTGTGGAGGATCTGGCGGGGATCACGCTGATCTCTGATGGGACGACGGTGTATGAGTGCCGGTCTCCGGAGGAGGTGGTCGACCTGTTGCAGGGTGGCCAGGGGGTCTTCGGCATCGCGATCGGTGGGGCTTTCAAGGAGATCCAGGGGTCGTTGTCGCATCTGCCGGCGGAGCCGGCGACGAGCGGCCCGGTGGAGCCGGTGGTGGCGGCGGGCCCGGATCCGGTGGGTGACGAGTTGGCGGCGCGGCGGGCGCGGCGGCGCGCCGGCTGACGGTTCGGTCTTTCGGTTTTTTTCCGGTTGTTTTCTCGCGACCGTCGGTGACGGTGGCGGGGGTTGATCGGTCGTGTCGGTCCACTGTGGATACTGTGGGTGTCGTGTCGGTTGCCCATTGTGGAGATACCCATCGGTAGTGGTGACGCACCGTGTCGTCGTGTTGTCGGGAATCCGATAAGGGGGCGCTGACCGGGGGCGGTTGACACGCTATGGTCCCTCACGGTTCTGGACCCTTCACCCCCCGGAAGGAACGACCGTGACGGTTACGGAAGAGACTGTTCCCGCCTCGCACTACGACCGCATTGGCGGTGCCAGTTCGGTCAAGGCGGCGGTTGAGCTGTTTTACGACAAGGTGCTCGCGGACCCGGAGTTGGCGGGCTATTTCGCTGGCGTGGACATGGCGGGTCAGCGGCGGCATCTGGCGTTGATGTTGACGGTGGTGCTGCGCCGCACCCCCGTGCCCCGCTCGCTCCCCGCGCCGCACCCCGCCTGCGCCCCGCGCCTCCGCCCCCTACCCCTGGCTGCGGCCCGCGCCCCACGGCGTGCCCCCGTCCTGCCCGCGCCCCGCCCCACCCCCGTCGATCAAGGAGTTGTGGTGGGTGACAAGTGCCCCGTGAAAGACCAAACCGGGCACCACAACTTCATGATCGACCGGGGTGCGCTGCTCGTTCCCCGCGATCTTGCACTTGCTGTCGTGGCATAGCGGACATTCCACGCGAGTCGACAGCCGAAACTGCAAGATCGGCGCGAGCGGGGGAGGGCGGGGAGAGAGCGGGGGAGGTTGCCGGGCTGGGGCTGGGGCTGGGGCTGGGGCTGGGGTTGGGGCTGGGGCTGAGGGGTTGGGGCTGGGGGTCGGGGGTGGGGTCGGGGTGGGGTGGGGTTGGGGCTTGGGGGGCGAATTCTGGCAAAACCGCCCGGCGGGGGAGGAACTGGCGTCTGATCGCTGCTAGGCGCCACCGCTGCCACGGGCGTCGGCCATGTCGATCGGGAGCGCAGGTGCTGGTACTGCTCATCCTCCATCTCGTGGCGGCTCTCGCCGCGCCCCTGCTCGTCCGCCGGTGGGGTCCGCGTGCGTGCTACCCGCTGGCGCTCGCGCCGGCTGCCGCGTTCTGCTGGGCGGTGGCTCGCACCCCGGCCGTCGCCGACGGCGGGGCGGTGGTCGAGACCTACCCGTGGATCCGGCAGTTGGGCCTCGACATCGCCTTCCGGCTCACCACGCTGTCCTGGCTGATGACGCTGCTGATCGGCGGCGTCGGCGCGCTGGTGCTGGTCTACAGCGCCCGGTATTTCGGCGCCGGTTCCAGCGGGCTGGCGCGGTTCGTCGCGGTCCTGGTCGCCTTCGCGGGCGCGATGCTCGCGCTGGTCTTCTCCGACGACCTGCTGCTGCTCTACGTCGGCTGGGAGCTGACCACGATCTTCTCGTACCTGCTGATCGGGCACAGCACCGAACGGCGGTCCAGCCGTTGGGCGGCGGCGCAGGCGTTGACAGTCACCACGCTGGGCGGACTCGCCATGCTGGTCGGCTTCATCATGCTGGGCGAACACGCCGGCACCTACCGCTGGTCGGAGATCAGCGAGCAGCCTCTGCCCGGCGGCGGGTACCTGGTGGGCGCCGTGCTGCTGATCCTGGCCGGCGCGCTGTCCAAGTCGGCGGTGCTGCCGTTCAGCTCGTGGCTGCCGGTCGCGATGGCGGCACCCACTCCGGTCAGCGCCTACCTGCACGCCGCCGCCATGGTCAAGGCCGGTGTCTACCTGGTCGGGCTGCTCGCGCCGGTGCTGGCCACGGTCGGCCCGTGGCGGCCGCTGGTGCAGGTCGCCGGCGTGGCGACCATGCTGCTCGGCGGGTGGGCCGCGCTGCGTCAGACCGACCTCAAGCTGCTGCTGGCGTACGGGACGGTCAGCCAGCTCGGCCTGCTGGTGGCGGTGACCGGCTCGGGCACGCCCGACGCCGCGTTGGCCGGCACCGCGATGCTGCTGTCGCACGCCCTGTTCAAGGCGGCGCTGTTCCTGGTCGTCGGCATCATCGACCACGTTGCGGGCACCCGTGACCTGCGCGAGCTGTCCGGGGTGCGGCACTGGTCCCGGCCGCTGTTCGTGGTCGCAGTGCTGGCCGCGGCGTCGATGGCCGGTGTGCCGCCGCTGGTCGGCTTCGTGGCCAAGGAGGCGGTGTTCGCGGCCTTCACCGACCAGCCGGTGCTCCTCACCGGCCTGGTCGCCGGGACGGTGCTCACCGTCGCGTACAGCGCCCGCTTCCTCTGGGGCGCGTTCGCCGACCGGCCGGGTGTGGCGCCGGCCCCGCCGGGTTCGATCGCGGCGTCGATGCTGGTCCCGCCCGCTGTGCTCGCCGGTGTCGGTCTGCTCGCCGGTCCGGCCGCGAGCGTGCTGGACGACCTGCTGCGCCCGTACGCCGATCTGCTCGGCGGTGTCGACGCGCACCTGGCGCTCTGGGCCGGACCGACCCCGGCGCTCGGCCTGTCCGTGCTGGCGCTCGTCGGTGGCGGTCTGCTCTTCGCCGTGCGCGGGCCGCTCGCCCCGGTGATGGCCCGGCTCCGGTCACCGGTGGGGGGCAACCAGGGGTACGAGTGGGTGGTCGGCCGGTTCGACCGGCTGGCCATCGAGGTCACGGGCGCGACCCAGCGTGGCTCACTGCCGCAGTATCTGGGCATCATCCTGGTGACACTGGTTCTGGTGCCGGGTGCGGCGATGCTTTCCGCCAGCCCCTGGCGGGCGCGGATTCCACTCTGGGACAGCGCGCTGCAACCGGTGGTCGTCGTGGTGATCGCGGTGGCGGCGGTGCTGGCGGTCGGCGCCCGTCGCCGGCTGACCGCGATGCTGCTGGTGGGCATGACCGGCTACGGCACGGCGATGTTGTTCGTGCTGCACGGAGCGCCCGACCTGGCGCTCACCCAGTTTCTGGTGGAGACCGCGACGATCGCGGTTTTCGTGCTGGTGCTGCGTCGCCTGCCGGAGCGGTTCTCGGCCCGCCCGCTGCGCCGTACCCGTTGGGTCCGTCGGGTGATCGGGGTGGCGGCGGGTGTGGTGGCCGCCGGGTTGGCTCTCACCGCCGTCGGCGCACGCCGGGCACCGGACATCTCCGCCGCCTTTCCGGATCTGGCGGTGGTGCACGGGTACGGCCGCAACGTGGTCAACGTGACCCTTGTCGACATCCGGGCCTGGGACACGATGGGCGAGCTGGCGGTGCTGGTGGTTGCCGCGACCGGGG
>NZ_JBEYSL010000142.1:0-13949 GCF_040642735.1 Micromonospora sp. NPDC047753
GCGTCGATGATCGTGGAGACCCGTTGGGCGACGATCACCACCGCTGCCTGCGCGGTGACCGGCCGCATCGTCTGGGCCCGCCGCAGCCGCTGCGGGGTTTCCGGACGCTCACTAAGAGCTGACGCGAGAAGAGGACAGGTCCTGGCGACCAAACGGCGGGAGTACGACGAGGACGACGTGCGGGTCCGGCCCGGAAAGTCGTCGCGCCCACGTACGCGCACCCGCCCGCAGCACGCCGACGCGGTCGACGGGTTCGTCATCGCCGTCGACAGAGGGCGCTACACCTGTGTGCTCTCCGGGGCCGAACGCGGCGTGGTCGGTGCCGAGCTGCCCACTGTCACCGCGATGCGGGCCCGCGAGTTGGGCCGCAAGTCGGTGGTGGTCGGTGACCGGGTCAGCCTGGTCGGCGACACGTCCGGCGCGGAGGGCGCGCTCGCCCGCATCGTCCGGATCGCCGAACGTCGCTCGGTGCTGCGCCGCACCGCCGACGACGACGAGACCACCGCCGAGGGTCGGCTGGAACGGGTCGTGGTGGCCAACGCGGACCAGTTGGTGATCGTGAGCGCGTTGGCCGACCCACCGCCGCGCACCGGGTTCATCGACCGCTGCCTGGTGGCCGCGTACGACGCGGACGTCGAGCCGCTGCTCTGCCTCACGAAGGCCGACCTGGCCGGGCCGGAGGAGGTGCTCGGCTACTACACCGAGCTTGAGCTGCCGTACGTGCTCAACCGCCCCGACTCCGACCTCGACGCGCTCCGCGCGCTGCTCAGCGGCAAGGTGTCGGTGCTGGTCGGGCACTCCGGCGTGGGCAAGTCGACGCTGGTCAACCGCCTCGTTCCGGACGCGCTGCGGGCGGTCGGCGTGGTCAGCGCGATCGGCCGGGGCCGGCACACCTCGACCAGCGCGGTGGCGCTGCGGTTGCCACCGGTGCCCGGGATCGACACCGACCCGGGTTGGATCATCGACACCCCCGGGATCCGCAGCTTCGGGTTGGCGCATGTCTCGGCCGACAGCCTGCTGCACGGCTTTCCGGACCTTGTCGAGGGCACCGTCGACTGTCCACCGAACTGTCCCCACACGGCCGACGAGGCCGAGTGTGGGCTGGACGCCTGGGTGGCCGCCGGTAAGGCCGACCCGCGCCGGCTGGCCTCGTACCGTCGGTTGCTCGCCTCCCGGGCGGGCGAGGGCGACTCGCGCGGCGACAGCGACCAGCGCGGCCCCGGCGAGGATGACCGGCGCGGCCCCGACGAGTGACGCGACGGGCGTGGGCTAGGTTGCCGGCATGACCGGGTACGCCGACGACCTCGCCCTCGCCCACCTGCTCGCCGACCGGGCCGACGCCATCGCCACGGCCCGGTTTCGCGCGCTCGACCTGCGCGTCGAGGCGAAGCCCGACCTGACCCCGGTCTCCGACGCGGACACCGCTGTGGAGCGGGAGATCCGCGCCCTGCTGGCCGAGCATCGACCGGCCGACGGGCTGCTCGGTGAGGAGTTCGGCGCGCAGCCGTCCGCCGACCCGAACGGCCGCCGGTGGATCATCGACCCGATCGACGGCACCAAGAACTTCGTCCGTGGCGTGCCGATCTGGGCCACCCTGATCGCGCTCTACGACGGCGATCGGCCGGCGGTCGGCGTGGTGTCCGCACCAGCGCTCGGACGACGTTGGTGGGCCAGCGCGGGCGCGGGCGCGTACGCCGGGCCGGGCCCCGCGACCGGTGAGCGGATCGGCGTGTCCGCGGTGCGCGGGGTGGCGGATGCCAGCTTCTGCTACTCGTCGTTGAACGGGTGGGAGGAGGCCGGGCGGCTCGACGCGGTGCTCGACCTGATGCGGAACAGCTGGCGCAACCGGGCGTACGGCGACTTCTACGGCTACATGCTGTTGGCCGAGGGGGCACTGGACGTGATGGTCGAGCCGGAGTTGTCAGTGTGGGACGTGGCGGCGCTGGTGCCGATCGTCACGGAGGCGGGTGGCACGGTCACGGATCTGGCCGGACAACCGGCTCCCGCCGGTGCTCCGGGCACCGACAGCAGCGTGGTCGCCACCAACGGTGTGCTGCACGCCGACATCCTCGTGCGCCTCAACCGACCAGCCGAGCGCTGACCCCCGGCAACCTCTATCCTCGCCAGGTGGTCTCCTCCGGTTGGTGCTTCCTCGCGGCGATGATCGTCGCGTACGGCTTCGCCAATCTGCTCCAGTCGGTGGCGGCGGCCCGCACCACCGTCCACCACACCTTCGATCCGGGCCTGCTTCTGCGCCTCGCCGGGCACCGGACGTACCTGGTCGGTCTCGGCTGTCAGATCGCCGGTTTCGTGCTCGCCTTCCTGGCCCGGCGGGACCTGCCGCTGTTCCTCGTGCAGGCCAGCGTGGCCGCCGGGCTCGGGGTGACCGCCATCCTCGGGGTGCTGGTGTTGAAGTGGCGGCTGCCGGCGGCGGAGGTGGTGCTGCTGGCGCTGCTCTTCGCGGGGATCACCGCGCTGGTGTTGTCCGCCCGGCCGGCGCCGTCGAAGCAGCTCGGCACCGCCGGCTCGATCGCCCTGCTGGTGGCGCTGGGCGTGATAGCGGTGCTCGGTTTCTTCGCCGTCCGACTGCACGGGGCGCCGGGTTCGGTGGCCCTCGGCTCACTCGCCGGGCTGGCGTTCAGCTCGGCCGCTGTCGCCGCCCGGCCACTGGCATCCGCGCCGTCCGCCGAGGCGTTCCTCGCCGACCCGCTGTTCTACCTGCTGATCGCCCACTCGATAGTGGGTCAACTGCTGCTCGGTCTGGCCATGCAGCGCGGCTCGACGACCGCCGCGGTCGCCGCGATGGACGCCGCCGGCGCGGTGCCGGCCGCGATCGTCGGCCTGCTGCTGCTCAACGACAAGATCTGGCCGGGGCGGGAGTGGCTGGCCGTGGTCGGCTTCCTGGTGACCCTGGCCGCGGTTATCGGCCTGACCCGGTACGCCGAACCGCAGCAGCACCGTTCGGTGACACGCCGTCGGGACCCCGCCATGGTCGGTGCCGGCCAGCCGGGCTGACCGTCCGGCACCGCACCACGGTTGAGGTCCCGCAGCACCGCCGACTCACGCCTCGACCGGCTTGCGGCGGCTCACCACCCGTTCGTAGAGGCGCTCCAGCGCACCGGCGGTCCGCTCCCAGGTGTAGCTGCTGCGCACCCGGTCCACAGCGGCGTGCCCGTACGCGAACCGACCGGCGTTGTCGCCGAGCAGCCGGCGCAGCGACACTCCGAGTGCCCGCACGTCACCGGGGGGCACCAGGCGGCCGGTGACCTCGTCGACGACGGCGTCCGCCAGGCCGCCCATCGCGTAGCCGATCACCGGCACACCGCAGGCCATCGCCTCCAGCGAGACCCGTCCGGCCGAGGAGTAGTGCGGCGTGCAGGCGACCACGTCCGCCGACCGGTACCAGGTGGCCATCTGGTCGTGCGGCACTGCCCCGACGAGCCGTACCTGGTCGACGACGCCGAGCTGTTCGGCCAACTCGCGCAGCCGTCGCGCCTCGGCGTGGTTGACCAACTGGTCGGCCGGCGGCCCGCCGGCGATCACCAGCTCGGCGTCGCCGACCAGCCGCATCGCCCGGATCAGGTCCTCCTGGCCGTGCCCGGCGGCCAGCGAGCCCACCGAGAGGATCCGGGACCGCTGTTCGCGCGGTGCCGCCTCGCCGTCGGGATGGAACAGGTCGATGTCGACGCCGGCCGGCACCAACGCGACCGAGCTGCGTTGCAGACCCATCCGGGTCAGCTCGTCGACCTCGTCGTTGGACTGGGCCACGGCGATGTCGACGGCCCGGGTCAACGCGCGCTCCAGCGTGATCCGCTGGCCCGGCCCGTCGTAGTGACCACCCAGGTGACGCAGCTGCTCGATGCCGAGCGAGTGGAACGTCTGCACCACCGGAATGTCGGTCTCCCGGACGGCGTGCGCGGCGGCCAGGCCACCGACCCAGTAGTGCCCGTGCACCACCTCGGGCCGCCAGGACCCCGACCACTCGTCGGCCAGCCAGCGGCCGACCTCCGTCACGTACGGGATCAGCTCGGCGGTGGGCAGTGGGGTGGGCGGGCCGGCGGGCACCTGGTGCACCTGGTAGCCGTCGACGTTCATCGTCGCCGGCAGCGTCGGGTCGTCCCGGCGCACGTAGAGCCGGACGTCATGGCCTCGTTCGGCCAGCTCGGCGGCGACCCTCGCGGTGTGCTGTCGGGTGCCTACCGGCGGGCCGTCGGCGTGGCGGTAGGAACTGGCGTGCGCGCAGACGAGGCCGACGCGCATGGGTCACCTCCCTGCGATCTTTCCTCGGCGGTGGTCCTCCCGGTCAGAGCGTCCCATTAACCCCGCGACGCTGAGCCGAAACCTGGCAGATCAGGAAGAGTCCCCGCGAGTGCCACCGACACTTGCGCCACGGCAAGCACATGCGACACGCGACAGCACTTCGACGATGATCGACAAGCCGTCGTCGGTGTGACCAGGCCCGGCCGGGGGTACCGCTCAGAAATGCCGCTGACCCGCAGTCTCGCCGATTCGACAGTGGTGATCACCGGTGCGTCCAGCGGGATCGGCACGGCGACCGCGTACGCGCTGGCCCGCCGTGGTGCCGCCGTCGTGCTGGCCGCCCGCAGCGAGCCGGCCCTGCTACAGGTCGCGCAGCGCTGCCGGGAGTTGGGCGGCCGGGCGCTGGTCGTACCGACCGACGTCACCGAGTTGGAGTCGGTGCGGCGGCTGGCCGACCAGGCGGCGGCCGAATTCGGCCGGATCGACGCCTGGGTGAACAACGCCGCGGTGAGCGCGGTGGGGCTGTTCGACGAGATCCCGGTGGCCGAGTTCCGCCGGGTGCTGGAGGTCAACCTGCTCGGGACGGTGCACGGCATCAAGGCGGCCCTGCCCTACCTGGGTGCCGCCGGTGGCGGTGTGCTGGTCAACAACGCCTCGGTGCTGGCCGAGGTGGCAATGCCGTACCAGTCGGCGTACAACGCCACCAAGCACGGCATCCGTGGGCTGGCCGACACCGTCCGACAGGAGCTGCGGGTCACCGGTCGCGGTCACATCTCCGTCTGCACCGTGCTGCCGGCCACGATCGACACCCCGTTCTTCCGGCACACCGGCAACCACAGCGGCCGGGAGCTGGTGCCACCCCCTCCGATCTATCCGCCGGAGGTGGTGGCCGAGACCATCGTCCGGCTGCTGCGCCGGCCTCGACGCGAGGCGTACGCCGGCGGTGCCGCGCGGCTGATCGGCCTGCAGTGGCGGCTGGCGCCCGCGCTGGTCGAGCGCACGCTCGGCTGGTACGCCCACCGGACCCAGTTCGGCCCGGGCGCCCGGGTGGACAGCAGCGGCAACGTGTTCCACCCCGATGCTCAGGCGCGCCAGGACGGTGGCTGGCACGGTCGGCGGCGACAGTTGGCGCGGATGACCGCCGCCTTCGGTCTGGCCGCCGCCGGCACCGCTGTCGGCACCCTGGCGGCCATCAACCGCCGCTCCCGGTCGGACCGCTGATGGCCGATGTCGAGCGCCCGAATGCGCTGACCGTCACCGGCGCGCACAATGGGGCGATCATGTCGAGCTGTCTCGTGGAAATCGACGAGTCGTCAGCGGTGGTCCGACTGACCGGCGTGCTCGATGCCGCCGGTGCCGAGGCGGTACGCGGCGCGCTGCTCGCCCGTCTGCTGGCCCGGCCCGGCCCGGTGGTGGCCGACGTGACCGGCCTGCGGGTCGTCGACCCGGCCGGGCGCGACGTCTTCGCCGACGTACGCCGGGAGGTCGCCGACTGGCCCGCCGCGGACCTGCTGCTGTGTGACCCGGCGGTGGACGGGCCCGCCCAGCCGGACGCCGCGCTCGCCGGGGTACCGGCCTGGCCGACGCTCGACGGGGCGCTGGCCGCTGTGGCGGCGACACCACTGGCGGCGGTCCTCACCGCCGAGCTGGCTCCGGCGGTGGGCGCCGCCAGGCAGGCGCGCGAGCTGGTCACCACCGGTTGCGAGCGCTGGGGCATGCCGACGCTCGCCGACCCGGCGTGCATCGCGATCACCGAGATGGTCAACAACGTGGTGGCGCACGCCCGGACCCCGATGACGGTTCGGCTGGCGCCCCGGGAGACCACCCTGCACCTGGCGGTTCGCGACCACTCCCCGCGTCAGCCGACGTTCGCCGGGATGTCCCCACCAGACCGGGCCGGCGGTCGGGGACTGCTGCTGATCGACACGGTGACCCGCCGCTGGGGCAGCACTGCCGTACCGGACGGCAAGGTCGTCTGGTGTGTGCTGCACCCCGACGACGAGGCCGCCTGACGGGGCTTTCGCCATCGGCGCCCGATTCGGCGCCGTACCGTCGACTGCCGCCCGGTTACGGCGGCAGGGCAGCGGGTAGTGATCAGACATGCGCGACAACGAGTACCCGACCCCCGTGTCCGACACCGAGGCGCAAGGGCTGCCCGACACCGCCGATGACGACTCGACCGCCAACGACGACGTCCTCACCGGGCGCGAGGCGGACGGCCCGGACCCGGCCCAACTGCCCGGCGACCGGACGCCGGTGGCGGTGGACCGGTTCGGCACGACCGCCGAGGAGCAGCTCGACGGTGAGTCGTTGGACTACAAGCTCGACCGCGAGGTCTACGAGCGCCCGGCGGACGACCCGCTGGCCGGCACCATCGACCCGAAGATCGCCTTCGAGGCGGACAACCTGGAAGCCGCTGCGGAGGCTCAGCTGGACGCCGACGTGATGGATCCCGGGCCGACCTCGGACCCGAACTCACCGGTCTCCCTCTACGACCACGGTCAGCTCGGCACCGTTGCCGACGCCACAGTGGGCCGGCTGGTGGAACCCGACGAGGGGGCGCACACCGACCAGGAGACCGACTCGGTGGCGTACGACGCCGGATCGGCCGGGGGCGGAGCCACCGCCGAGGAGCTGGCCATCCACGAGACGGAGCCGCCGCGCTCGGTCTGACGTCCGCTCAGTCGTCCAGACCGCGTTCGATGGCGTACCGGGTCAGCTCGACCCGGTTGTGCAGTTGCAGCTTGCCCAGGGTGTTCTGCACGTGGTTCTGCACGGTGCGGTGCGACAGGCCGAGCCGCTGGGCGATCTGCTTGTACGACATCCCCTTCGCCACCAGCCGCAGCACCTCCGTCTCCCGTTCGGTGAGCTGGGGCGTCGCGGGTTCGGCAGCGCCGGCCGGGCCGGTCCCCCGCCCCGGCCCGGCGGCCAGCCGGCGGTACTCGCCGAGCACCAGCCCGGCCAGGCCGGGCGTGAAGACCGCGTCGCCGGCCGCGGTGCGGTGCACCGCCTCCAGGAACTCGGCGGGCGCTGTCGACTTCACCAGATAACCGGTGGCCCCGGCCTTCACCGCGTCCAGCACGCTCTGCTGTTCACCGCTGGCGCTGAGCATCAGCACCCGTACGGCCGGCAGCGCCGCGCGCAACCCCAGGATCACCTCGACGCCGGAGATGTCGGGTAGTTGCAGGTCGAGGACGACGACGTCGGGCCGGGCCGCGGCGGCCACCCGGATGGCCTGTCGTCCCTCGCCGCTGGTCGCCACCACCAGGAAACCGGCCTCGGTCAGGTCGCGGGCCACGCCCTCCCGCCACATCGGATGGTCGTCCACCACCATCACCCGGACCGGGTTCGCCGCCGTCACCTCGGCACGCTCAGCTCGATCTCGGTGCCCGCCTCGGGGGCGGACACGATCCGCACGGTGCCGCCCACGTCGACCACCCGTCCCCGGATCGACTGGGTCACGCCGAGCCGGCCCTGGGCGGCCGCCTCGTCCAGCCGGCCGTCCGGAATGCCCGGCCCCTCGTCGCGGATCGACACGGTCACCGTCGCCCCCTCGTCCTCGATCAGCACCCAGGCCCGCCCGCCGGCGTGCCGCCCCACGTTGTCCAGGGCCGCGCCGGTCGCGGCGGCCAACTCCGCGGCCACCCGCCGGGGCAGCGGCACCGGAGTGGCCGGGGCGGAGAGCGCCACCGCCGCCGAGGCGTACCGGCCGAGCAGGGTCCGCAGGTCCACCGCCTCGCCGCCGTCCGGGAGGCTCGCGGCGGCCGGGCCGGCCCCGGCGATCAGCGCCCGCAAAGCAACCTCCTGCTCACCGGCCAGCCGGGCCAGCTCGCCGGCCTCCCCGGGCAGGTCGGCGCCGCGCCGCTGCACCAGCGCCAGCACCTGGAGCACCGAGTCGTGAATGTCCCGGGCCAGCCGCTCCCGCTCCCGGGTGGCGGCCTCCAGCTCCACCGCACGCTGCAACCGCTCCTCGGCGCTCACCGCGAGCCGGGCCACATGCCCGACCACCACCCCGGCGAGCAGCATCAGGATCACCCCGGTGAACGAGGACTGACCGATCCGCTCCCGGGTGGCCAGGTCCGCGCCGGCGACCAGCAGCGCGGCGACAGTGCCCCGCCGCCGGCCACCGGAGACGGCCCAGGCCAGCACCGGGCCGGCCATCCAGGCCACCCCCAGGGTGGGTACGCCGTGGGCGAGCGCCGTCCGGCCGACCACCCACGGGGTGGCCAGCACGATGGCCATCACCACCCCCAGGTCGGCCAGCAGCAGCGGCCAGCGCCGCCAGGCCGGCCGGGCGTACCCGACCGCTGTCGCGCCCGTCCAGGCGATCATCAAAAGGATCAGGGCACCGACGGCGTACGGGTGGGCGTACCGGTCGGCGTCGCGCACCGCGAGCACGCAGACGTACGCCAGGGAGGCCAGTCTGAATACGGTGAGCGCACGCCACAGCGGCACCTCGAACCCACCCGGCGGCGACGGCATGGCGGTCAGGATGCCACAACCGGTCCGGCACACGGCGAGCAGCGAGTGCGGTTCAGGAAACCCTGACGTACGGTGGAAAAGCCGCGAATTACTCCGAGATGTGCCGCCGGGACGGGCCCATGACAAACGCAGATCCGCACGCACCGCGTACGGTTGTGCCCATCGAACCTGCCCTCCTGATCGCCGAAGCCTTTGACCAGGCCCAGGTGACCGAGATTCGACACTCGGTCACCTCCTGCGCGCATGCCTCCGGCCTCAGCGGCCAACGCTTGGACGACTTCGTGCTCGCGATCAACGAATTGATCACCAACGCGGTGCGGCACGGCGGCGGGCGCGGCTGGCTGCGACTCTGGCACGAGTCGGGTGCGCTGATCTGCGAGGTCGCCGATCACGGGCACGGGATCAGCCCACAACGGCTGGGCGACCGCAGTCGGCCCGCCCCGGACACCGCCGGCGGCTGGGGCCTCTGGCTGGCCCGCGAGCTGACCGACGCGATGGAGGTGGTCACCGGCACCGCCGGCACCACCGTCCGCATAACCACCGGCCTAACCAACCACAACCACACCCCGCACTAACCCGCCGCCGCCCCACCCCCGGCCTCACCCCGCCCCGCCCCGCTCCCGGCCCGCCCCGCTCCCGGCCCGCCCCGCCCCGCCCCGCCCCCGTCGATCATGGAGTTGTGGTGGGTGACAAAGTCCTCGAATGACGCCAAACCAGGCACCACAACTCCATGATCCACAGGGTCAAGCCGCGATCTTGCACTTACTGTCCCGACATCGGTGGCAATTCACGCTTTTCGACAACCGAAACTGCAAGATCGGCGGAGGCAGGTACGGCGCGGGGCGAGGCAGGGCGCAAGGCCCGCCGGGCTGGGCGCGGGTTGGGGTCAGGCGAAGAGGGCGGAGACGGATTCTCCGTTGTGGATTCGGCGCGTCGCCTCGGCCAGGGCGGGGGCCACCGACAGGACCTGCAGCTTGGGAACCCGCTTGGCGGCCGGGATGGGCACCGTGTTGGTGCAGACGATCTCCAGGACGCCGTCCTGGTCGCTGAGCCGCTGCAACGCGTCACCGGAGAAGAGGCCGTGCGTGCAGGCGAGCCGGATCGACCGGACCTTCAGGCCGCGCAGATGCTCCATCAGCTCGACCACCGTGCTGCCCTTGGCGATCTCGTCGTCCAGCACGATGACGTCCCGGTCGGTCACGTCGCCGATCACCGCGCTGATCTTGACCAGGTCGTCGCTGAACCGCTGCTTCGCCCCGGCCGCGACCGGAGTGCCGAGCAGCCGGGCGAAGGCTGCGGCCTCCTTGGCGTTGCCCAGGTCGGGCGAGACCACCACGGTGTTGCTGAGGTCGTAGCGCCGGAAGTGGGTGGCCAGTTCCCGCAGCGCGTGCAGGTGATCCACCGGAACGCTGAAGAAGCCGTGCACCTGCGGCGAGTGCAGGGTCATCGCGAGCACCCGGTCCGCCCCGGCCGAGGTGAGCAGGTCAGCGACGAGCCGCGCGCCGATCGAGATCCGTGGGGCGTCCTTCTTGTCCGAGCGGGCGTACGCGTAGTGCGGCAGCACCACGGTGATCCGACCGGCGGAGGCGCCCCGAGCGGCGTCGATCATCAGTAGCAGCTCGACCAGGTGCTCCTGCACCGGCGGCACCAACGGCTGGATCAGGAAGACGTCCCGCTCCCGACAGTTGGCCTGCAACTGGACTTCCAGACAGTCGTTCGCGAACCGGGAGACCCGCACCGGGTGCAGCGGCACCCCCAGGTGGGCGCAGATCTCGGCAGCCAGGTCGGGATGGGCGGTTCCACTGAAAACTGCGATGTCGCGCACGTTCGCACATCGTAGGGGAAGCGGACGGCCGCCGACGGCGGCGGGCCGGAACCCGCCGTGACGCCTGTCGCGCCGCGCCGCCGTCCGGGTACGGTGCTGCGGTGACCCCCCAGTACGTCGCCGCCATCGACCAGGGCACCACTTCCTCGCGGTGCATCGTCTTCGACCGGGCCGGGGACATCGTCGCCGTGGCCCAGCGCGAGCACCGGCAGATCTTCCCCCGACCGGGGTGGGTGGAGCACGACGCCGAGGAGATCTGGGACAACGTCGAGCAGGTGGTCGCCGAGGCGCTGCGGGCCGCCGGCACCGACGCGTCCGGGCTGGCCGCTGTCGGCATCACCAACCAGCGGGAGACCACTGTCGTCTGGGACCGGGCCACCGGCCGCCCGGTGGCCAACGCCATCGTCTGGCAGGACACCCGGACGGGGCCGCTGTTGCGCGAGCTCGCCTCGGCGTACGGCGAGGAGCGGTTCCGGGCCCGCACGGGCCTGCCGCTGGCCACCTACTTCGCCGGGCCGAAGCTGCGCTGGCTGCTCGACGAGGTCGAGGGCCTGCGCGAGCGCGCCGACCGCGGCGAGGTGCTCTTCGGCACCATGGACAGCTGGCTGATCTGGAAGCTGACCGGCGAGCACGTCACCGACGTGACAAACGCCAGCCGGACCATGCTGATGGACCTCACGACCCTCGACTGGGCGCCGGATCTGCTGGACGCGATGGGTGTTCCGGCGGCGATGCTGCCGGAGATCCGCTGCTCCGCAGAGGTGTACGGCACGGCGAGCGGGGTGCTCGCCGGGGTGCCGGTGGCCAGTGCGCTCGGCGACCAGCAGGCCGCTCTGTTCGGGCAGACCTGTTTCCAGCCGGGTGAGGCGAAATGCACCTACGGCACCGGCAGCTTCCTGCTGCTCAACACCGGCGCCACCCCGGTCCCGTCGACGCACGGTCTGCTCACCACCGTCGCCTACCGGATCAAGGGCCAACCACCGGCGTACGCCCTCGAAGGCGCCATCGCGGTCACCGGCTCACTGGTGCAGTGGCTGCGGGACAACCTCGGGCTGATCTCCACGGCCGCCGAGGTGGAGGAGTTGGCCAGCACCGTGGACGACAACGGCGGCTGTTACGTGGTGCCGGCGTTCTCGGGGCTGTTCGCCCCGCACTGGCGCAGTGACGCCCGGGGGGTCATCGCGGGCCTGACCGGTTACATCACCAAGGGACATCTGGCGCGTGCGGCGCTGGAGGCGTCGGCGTGGCAGACCCGCGAGGTGGTCGACGCGATGAACGCCGACTCCGATGTGGCGCTGCGCCGTCTCCGGGTGGACGGTGGGATGACCGCCAACGGCCTGCTCATGCAGTGCCTCGCCGATGTGCTCGACGTGCCGGTGGTCCGTTCCCGGATCACCGAGACCACCTGCCTGGGTGCCGCGTACGCGGCGGGTCTGGCGGTCGGCTTCTGGCCGGACCTGGCAACTCTGCGGGCGCAGTGGCGTTCCGACGCGCAGTGGGAGCCGGCGATGGCCCCGGAGCTACGCGAGCAGGAGCTGCGCCAGTGGCGCAAGGCAGTGCAGCGCACCCTCGACTGGGTGGAGTGAGCCGGTCACTCCCAGCGGTTGCCGGTCAGCTTCTCGTAGACGTCGATGTATCGGGCCCGGGTCGCCTCGACCACCTCGGCCGGCATGTCCGGGGCGGGAGCCTGCTTGTTCCAGCCGCTGCCGGTGGCCCAGTCCCGTACGTACTGCTTGTCGTAGGAGAACTGCACCCGGCCCGGCTGGTACGACTCGGCCGGCCAGAACCGCGACGAGTCGGAGGTGAGCAGTTCGTCGGCGAGGACCAGGGTGCCGTCCGGCGCCCAACCCAGCTCGATCTTGGTGTCGGCGACCAGGATGCCCCGGTCGGCGGCCAGCTCGGCGCCGCGCCGGTAGATGTCGATGGTGATCTGCCGGAGCCGCTCGGCGGTGGCCTGACCCACCTTGTCCACCACGTCGTCGTACGTGATGGGCTCGTCGTGCTCGCCGGCCGGGGCCTTGCTCGACGGCGTGAAGATCGGCTCGGGCAGGATCGACGCCTCGCCGAGCCCTCGCGGCAGCTCCACGCCGGAGACCGCGCCGGTCTTCTCGTACTCCCGCAGGCCGCCGCCGGTCAGGTATCCGCGGGCGACGCATTCGACCGGGAGCATGTCCAGCCGCTGGCAGCGGATGGCCCGCCCGGCGAACTCGGCGGGCACGTCGGTGGCCGAGATGACGTGGTTCGGCACGAGGTCGGCGAGCTGCTCGAACCACCAGAGCGAGAGCGCGGTGAGCAGACGACCCTTGTCCGGGATCGGCGTCGGCAGCGCCACGTCGTAGATCGAGATGCGATCCGAGGCCACCAGGATCAGGTCGTCGCCGTCGGCGTAGACGTCCCGGACCTTGCCCGAGTGCAGAAGTTCCACGCGCCCTAGTACACCACGCGAGATCGCGGGGCCTGATTCGACCACCCTGCCGAGGGTGACCGGACGGACGTTGACACCTTCGTGTGCTGCCTGCGTGAATGGTCCGACCGCCACCCCCGTAGGTCCAGGAGAGCCCCGTGCCCGTTGTTCGCCCTTCGCTCGACCGCCTCGGCGCGGACCCGGGTCGGCGCCGACTGCTCAGCGCGCTGCTCGGCGCACCTCTGCTCGCGTCCGGCGGACTGGCAGGGTGCAGTGACGACGCCGCCACCTCGACCCAGGACGGGCCCGTCGAGCTGTCGGTCTTCTGGTGGGGTGGCACCAAACGGGCCGAGCTCACCGAGAAGGCGCTGCGGCTTTACTCGGATCGCAACCCCCGGGTCACCTTCCGGGTCACCTGGCAGGGCGCCGACGGCTACTACGACCGGCTGGCCACCCAGGCGGGCGGCGGGAACGTACCGGACCTGATCCAGATCGACGACGCCATGCTGACCGAGTACACCCAGCGTCAGGTCATTCTCGACCTCACCGACCACCACCTGGATCTTCGGGGCCTGCCGGAGGGTCTGATCCGCTACGGCACGGTGGAGGGGCGGACGATGGCGGTGGCCGCCGGGCAGACCCACGCCGTGGTGGTGTTCAACCGGGACCTGCTGCGGGAGCTGGAGATGCCGGAGCCCCGCGCCGGGATGACCTGGCCCGACTACATCTCCTGGGCCACGCAGGTCACCGAGGCCAGCGACCGCCGGGTGGCCGGCACCATGGACGGTTCGGGCGACTACCGGGCACTCTGGCTCTGGTTGCGGTCGCAGGGCGGCGAGTTCTACCGGGGCAACCAGCTCGGCTTCGGCGCGGACGAGCTGATCGCGTGGTTCGAGTTGTGGCAGCGGGCCCGTCGGAGCCGAGCCACGCCAAGCGCGGCCCTGGTCGAGCAGGCCGACAGCGGCGAGCCGGCCCGGC
>NZ_JBEYSL010000143.1:0-13945 GCF_040642735.1 Micromonospora sp. NPDC047753
CTGGCTGCTGCGCTACCTCGAGTCGCGCTCGGCGGCGAGCGTCGAGGTGGTCGCCCTGTTCCGCAAGCCGGACGCGGTGAAGGTGCCGGTTCCGGTGAAGTACGTCGGCTTCGACATCCCCACCGAGTTCGTGGTCGGGTACGGCCTCGACTTCGCTGAGCGCTACCGGGAGCTGCCGTACGTCGGGGTGCTCAAGCCCGAGGTCTACGCCCGCTCCTGACGCCGGGCCGTCCCGTCGCGACGGCCCGCCGGTCGACATGAGCCCGACTTCTATCGGCATCCATCAAGCCGACGTTCAGCGCGCTCTCAGCTGATGCGGTTACCGTGTAGCACGGTGGCCCGGAGGTTCCTCCGCGCTCGACCCACTCGATCGCGTGACCGGGCGCTCGGGTGGCCGAGCCGGACTCCCCGCCACGCCGGCTTCCACCCGGACTCGCCGTACGTTGGCTGCGGGGCTGGTGGGCCTGCCCACGGTGCGTGTCGTCGATGTCGAAGGCGCGTGAAGTGCGGAGGCTCGCAGGTTCGCTACTGGCGTACACGGTCTTTTGATGGTGCACGACTGCGGGGCTCGCAAGCTCACTCCTCGCGTACACGGTGTACCGTCGAATGACCGCGGCGCGGTAGTTTTCGCGCCTCGGGGTCGAGTCGGCCCGCACGGCGGCTCCGGCCGCCGCTCAACGCGGCGACACCATCAGACGGTCAGGACGTCGATCAGGAGGATGCGGGCGCCCCGGCGCTCGACAACAGTATGGAACGTACGCGTTTCTTCCGCCGACCGGTGGTCTGGATCATCCTGGTCATCCTCGGCGCCGTTGTGCTCAGTCAGCTGTTCACCAGTGGTCCCAGCTACCACCGCGTGGACACTTCCGTTGCGCTCGATCAACTGCACACCGCCAAGATCAACAAGGTGGTCTTCCAGGACAAGGAGCAGACGCTCCAGCTGGACCTGGCCCAGAAGACCAAGTTCGGCAAGACCGAGACCAACAAGATCGAGGCCCAGTTCCCGTACCAGGCTGGCGACCAGATCTGGAACGAGGTGCTGGACGCCAAGGCGAACAACCGGGTCACCGGCCCGGCCGACGCCAAGGTCTCCTCGGACAGCATCTGGGTGAGCCTGCTGGTCAACCTGCTGCCGATCGCGCTGCTCGTGCTCCTGCTGCTGTTCTTCATGTCGCAGATGCAGGGCGGCGGCTCCCGGGTGCTCAACTTCGGCAAGTCCAAGGCGAAGATGATCACCAAGGACACTCCGAAGACGACCTTCGCGGACGTCGCGGGTTCCGAGGAAGCCGTCGAAGAGCTGTACGAGATCAAGGACTTCCTGCAGAACCCGGCCAAGTACCAGGCCCTGGGCGCCAAGATCCCGAAGGGCGTGCTGCTGTTCGGCCCGCCCGGCACCGGCAAGACGCTGCTGGCCCGCGCGGTCGCCGGCGAGGCCGGGGTGCCCTTCTACTCCATCTCCGGCTCCGACTTCGTGGAGATGTTCGTCGGCGTCGGCGCCAGCCGCGTCCGTGACCTCTTCGAGCAGGCCAAGACGAACGCCCCGGCGATCGTCTTCGTCGACGAGATCGACGCCGTCGGCCGGCACCGTGGCGCCGGCATGGGCGGCGGCCACGACGAGCGGGAGCAGACGCTCAACCAGCTGCTCGTCGAGATGGACGGCTTCGACACCAAGGGCGGCGTCATCCTGATCGCGGCCACCAACCGGCCGGACATCCTCGACCCGGCGCTGCTGCGCCCTGGCCGGTTCGACCGGCAGATCCCGGTGGACGCCCCCGACATGGAGGGCCGCAAGGCCATCCTGCGGGTGCACGCCAAGGGCAAGCCGTTCACGCCCGACGTCGACCTCGACGCGGTGGCCCGTCGCACGCCGGGCTTCAGCGGCGCCGACCTGGCCAATGTGATCAACGAGTCGGCGCTGCTCACCGCCCGCAAGGAGCAGCGCGCCATCAGCAACGACTCGTTGGAAGAGTCGATCGACCGGGTGGTCGCCGGTCCGCAGCGGCGGACCCGGGTGATGAGCGACCAGGAAAAGAAGATCACCGCGTACCACGAGGGTGGCCACGCGTTGGTCGCCTGGGCGCTGCCGCACGCCGCGCCGGTGCACAAGGTGACGATCCTGTCCCGTGGCCGCTCGCTGGGCCACACCCTGGTGCTCCCCACCGAAGACAAGTACACGCAGACCCGCGCCGAAATGATCGACACCCTGGCGTACGCGCTGGGCGGTCGCGCTGCCGAGGAACTGGTCTTCCACGAGCCGACCACCGGTGCCGGCAACGACATCGAGAAGGCCACCCAACTGGCCCGCGCGATGATCACGCAGTACGGCATGAGCTCCAAGCTCGGCGCGATCAAGTACGGCACCAGCGGGGACGAGCCGTTCCTCGGCCGCAACATGGGCCACGAGCGGGACTACTCGGACTCGGTGGCCGCCGAGATCGACGGCGAGATGCGGGCACTGGTCGAGCTGGCGCACGACGAAGCCTGGGAGATCCTGGTGGAATACCGGGACGTCCTGGACAACATCGTGCTCGAGCTGATGGAGAAGGAAACCCTCTCCACGGCCGACATGGCGCGGATCTGCTCCCGGGTGGTCAAGCGCCCGCCGCTGGCGCCGTACAACGGCTTCGGCAAGCGTCAGCCCTCCACCGAGCCGCCCGTGCTCACCCCTGCGGAGAAGGACAAGCTCAAGGCGCAGGCCCAGGCCGACGGCGCGCAGGCGTCGGTCGGGGGCGTGGCGCCGTCCAACAACTCGGACGGCACGCACTGAGCAACGACCCGACGGCCAGCTCCCCACACCGGGAGCTGGCCGTCTCCGCGACCGAACCCGACGGCGACGACGAGCTCGACTACGTGGCCGCGCGGCTGATCAGCGGCAAACTGACCGGCCGGCCCGTCGAGGACGCTGTCGACCTCGGCCGGATCGAGAAGGCCGTCCGCGAGATCCTGATCGCCGTCGGTGAGGACCCGGACCGCGACGGGCTCCAGCAGACCCCGGCCCGGGTCGCCCGTGCGTACGCCGAACTCTTCGCCGGACTGCGGGTCGACCCGGCCCAGGTGCTCAGCACCACCTTCGAGGCCAACCACGAAGAGCTGGTCATCGTCCGGGACATCGACGTGATGAGCCTCTGTGAGCACCACCTGCTGCCCTTCCGGGGCAGCGCGCACATCGGCTACATCCCGGGCCCCGACGGGCGGATCACCGGCCTGTCCAAGTTGGCCCGACTCGTCGAGGTCTTCGCCCGTCGTCCGCAGGTGCAGGAACGGCTCACCTCACAGGTCGCCGACCTGCTGATGAGCAAACTCGCGCCCCGCGGCGTCGTCGTCGTGCTCGAATGCGAGCACATGTGCATGGCGATGCGCGGCATCCAGAAGTCCGGTGCCAAGACCATCACGTCGGCCGTACGCGGCATCCTGCAGTCGGACTCCAAGTCGCGGGCCGAGGCGATGGCGTTGATCATCCCCCGCTGAGATCCCGTCGCACCACGGCCGGCCGACACCCCAACCGGGACGGCCGGCCGTCGCGTCTCCGCACCAGCTCGGTCGTGCCCCGGCCGAGTGGGTCCCGTCCGTCAGCCAGCGAGCAGGGCCAGCAGCAGGCCGGCCGTGGCCAGCACCGCCGGCACCAGGCACACCATTGCACCGAAACGCACCGTACGGTCCAGCCGCTCGGTGGGGCTGACCCGGAACAACCTGCCAATGCCGATCCAACCGGCGACGAACGCGACCGCCGGCATCGGCAGCCCGCAGATCAACGCCGCCACGCTGGCCGGTCCCACCCCCGTCGCCGCCAGAACCACGACCTGGATCAGCGGCACCAACAGCGCGAACGGCCCGTACACCAGGAGGTTGCGCGCCCTCGCGGGCCAGGACCCCGGCCGGAACCGGCGGCGCGCGGCCAGCCCCCCGTCCGCCGCCTCGGCCCAGCCACGCGCGGTCCGCAGCGCCGCCAACACGGCCGCCGGGCCGCCCGCCATCGACCGGGCCGCCTCGGTCAGCTCCGGCGGTGACGGCACCAGGGAGATCGCCGGTACGCCCAACTCGCGCAACCGTTCCTGCTGACTCGCCAGCCCGGTACGGAGCACCGTCAACTCCTCCCGGGCGGCCTCCGCCGACCGGGCCTGCTCACCGGCGGCGGCAGCCGCACCCCGGCGTACCCCGTCCAGCTGGCGAGCGGCCGCAAGATACTCCGTCCAGGCATTCCCGGGCTCGACCGCCCGCGGCGTGGCGTCCCCGGTCGCCGCAGCTGCCCGCTGCCGCCCCGGCCCGGTCACCGTCGCGATCGAATCCACCTCGACACCCTCCACGTGCGCCACCAGATCAGCCGGCCACGTCGGCGAACGGCACCAGGACCGTGCCCCGCTCGTCCGGGCCATCCCAGAGCACCGCCCGGTCGGGGCGCACCTGCCACTCGACCGGACGCCCGAAGACCGCCGTGAGCTGCGCGACCGGCACGTCCAGCACGGCCACCGCCGCCAGCTTGTCGACCTCACCCGCCGGCTCGAACAACGCGGCGAACGGCGGCACCGCACGCCACCAGCCCAGCAGATGCCGCCCCGCCGGCGGCCCGTCCCGTAGGAGCGACCGCAGCCGGTCCAGCGGCAGCTCCCGGGGACCCGGCCGGTCCAGCCCGAAGACCACCAGATACGTCGGCAGGTCGTGGGCCGCGTCCGCGAGCAGCGTCGGCAGATCCACCAACTCGGCCGAATGTCGGGCCGCCAGATCGGCCGTCAACGCCTCCGCCAGGACCCGGGCCCCGGGATCCGGTGCCGCCACCAGGAAGCGGGCACTGCCGGGCGCGTGGTGAGCCGACGTGCTCCGCGCCGCCGTCGCCAACATCCCGCCCGCTGCGGTGCCCGACCCCAACACCGCGAGGTTGCGCCCAGCCGCCGGCCCCAACGGCACGGAGACCGTCGAGCGCGCCACGTCCACCGCCCGGCCCAACAGGGCGGCCGGCCCGTGAGCCTGTCCCGCCAGGGCCGCCCGGTGGCGCGGATCATTGCCCAGCAGCGGGCGGGCGTAACCCGCGAAAACCACCGGCGGCACCGACCCCGCCGGACGGGCCTCCCACAACTCGTGCCGCAGCTTCTCCACGACCTCCGGATGATCCTGCGGGTCCGGGTGACGGATCAACCGCTCGTGACCCCGGATCGCGCCCCGTGGGCCGCCGAGCCCGCCGGCCGTGTTCACCACCGCGCTGCCCACCGGCAGACCGGCCGCCGAGTCGTTTGTCGGCTCCAACACCGGACTGCCACCCGGCAGCGCCACCCGCACCGGGAACTGCCCGAGCACCGAATCCCGATGACCAGCATCCGCGCGCGCACTCAGCCCCAACTCGCCAGCACCCGCCAGGACCAGATGCACGCCGTACGCCCGACCCGCCCGGGCCAGCCCGTCCAACTGGGCGGCCAGCTCGGCGGCCAGCCGGTCCCGCTCGGCGAAGAGCAGCGGCACATTGTCCACCACACAGACGATCCGGGGCAGCGACTGGTGCTGACGCAGCTCCGCGAAGCGTTGCCCCCCGGCCCGCGCACCCGCCTCCGTGCGGCGCTGGACCTCGGCCGTCAACTCGTCCAGCAGATCCCGGACGTACTCCCGGTCGGCGGCCATCGCCGCCGCGCGCACCTGCGGAACCCACGACCGGTCCCGCTCGGTCTGCAGGAATTCCACGAAGGACTCGCCGTCGCCGAGATCCGCCAGGTAGAACGCCACGTCGTCCGGGCCGTACCGGGCGGCCAGGCCGAGCAACGCGGTGGTCAGGAACGCCGCCCGGCCCGCCGCGGACCGGCCGCTCACCAGCCAGTGCGGGGTCAACTCGGTGAAGCCCAACGGCACCGACCGGCCCCCGGCATCGCCGACGGTCGTGGTCAGCCCGTCGGCCGAGTCCGATTCCCACAGTCGCTCGCCCGTCGGCGGCAGCAGAGCACCCAACGCCAAGCGGGAACCCGCCTCCACCTGCTCGGCGAGTCGCCGACAAACCGCGTCGACAAGCTCGGCCGGCGGGTCCGACTCGACGAAGACCGGCGAGTTCACACCGCCCGGCGGATCAGCGCCCGGCCCGGCGAACGACGCCCCCGGCGGATCGCCGAGCAGCGCGTACGCATTCCGCAACGCCAGCGCAGTGGTGTGCGGCAGCGGTGCCCGGGCCGAGTACGGGCCGGCGGGCGGCCATCCCGCCACCACCAGGTGCAGCCCAGCGGCCGGCCCCTGCTCGGCCAACGTCTCGATGCGCGCCAGCTCGGCCGGGCCTGTCGACTCCGGAAGCGCGGCCACCACCAGCAACAGCGTCCGATCGTGGCGGCGTCGCCCACTCGCCCCCGGTGTCACCCACTGCTCCGCCTCGGTCAGCACCGCGCGCAGACCCACCACGTCCACCGCCGGTGGCGGCAACAGGCCAGCATCAGCGAGTGCCCCGAACGGCGTCAGCACAGCCCCGGTTGCATCCACAGCGCGAATCAGCAGGGCACCCGCCGGGGCCGCACCCAACAACCGCAGAAGTACGGCCCGGAGCAACCCCGCAACCCGCGGCTCCCGTGCGTCAGCGTCCACGCTGAGGTGACCGGTGCCGACAAGTGGCACCAACGCGGGGAAGCGAGCGTCGTCCAACGGCGCCGCAGTACCGACCCGAACGAACGGCGGCGGACCATCACCGGCCGGCGAGTCCACGGTGAGTGAGTCCAGTGCAGCGCCCGACCAGCCCGGTGCCAGCACGGCCGCAGCCGTCCGCAACCGCTCGGCCACCTCGTACTGGCGGCGCTGATCGGCAGGAGCCGGCCGCGTCTCGTCCAGGATCCCGGCAGCTGCGGTCGCGACGGCCGACGCCCGACGGTGCAGGGCTGCGGCGCGGTTCGTGCGAGCCTTCGGACCGGCCACCGCGTCCACCCCCTCTACCCGAGGTTGGCAACCCCTCCCCGAGCAGAGACGGTATCCCAGCCGACGGCCCTCCTCCGGGAGGTGCCTCGGCGCTGCGCCGGTGTTGTCGTGGATCTCACCGGTGGGGAGGGGTCCGTCACGATCCGCTGGATCTGAGGCATTGGCTCCGGAGCGTCCAGCCGATAACTTCAGGAGGTGGAATCAGTGCAGCCCCCCGCCGGTTCCCAGGTCTCCCGCGTACCGGCCCAGCGGACACCGTCCGAGCAGCTGCCGCCCGCCCCGGCAACGCCGGCGCCGCAGCCGCCACGCCGCCGAACGCGGACGGTGCTCACAGTTGTCGCTGGCGTGCTCGCCCTGCTCTGCCTCGGAGGCATCGCCACCGCCGTGGTCTGGTACAACCGCGCCTCGACACCCGACCGCAGCACCCCGGACGTGGTCGTAGCAAATTACATTCAGTCTTTTCTTGCCGACCGTAATGACGCGAGAGCCAGCGAATTCGCCTGTCAAAGCGATCTCGATATCGATGCTCTACGGCTTCTTCGGGACGATCTTGTAGCTCGTGAAGTCCGCTACAGCGCAAAGATCTCAACGAGTTGGGAGGGTTTCGCTGTTCAACAGCAGGGCGATTCGGCCAATGTCGAAGTTGACCTCATCCTTTCAGCCTTCGTGGATGGAATATCGCAAAGTGATCGTCAGCGTTGGCGGTTTGAGACACGGCACGAAGACGGCTGGCGGGTATGTAAGGCCGAACGATCCTGAGCAGACTTATTCAATCCACAGGAGATGTACCGGCACCTCCAGGGTGGTGGGTGACTGGCCGCGCCAGGCCCAGCGGTACCACTCCACCTCGGGTGTGACTCGTACGCAGATGTCCCCTTCGGCGCCTGAGTAGGTTTCGGTGACCGCTCGAAGGTCACGGTGCTCCAGGCCGCCCTCGACGTGCACCACCCGCCGACCGGTGACCGCGTCCGCTTCGAAGACCGGTGTGGGAGTCCGGTGTGCCGGGCCGTCCAGCGAGACCAACCGGATGCCCGTGTCCCGGGCGTCGTCCACTGCCGGACGGCTGCCGACCGTCTCCACCCAGACCCGCTCCACCGGCACCAAAGGCGCGAACACCTCGACCTGGTCGGCTTCGGCCCGGTACCACTCGTGCTCGGGGATCACCGGCACGTAGGTCCGGGCGCTCTGCACGACCCGGTCGTCCGCGCGTAGATCCCCGCGCCAACCCATCCCGGGCAGCCCGACCAGCACCCGTCGGCCGCGTAGCTCGACCCGCTCAGTCGCGGGGACGATGGTCAGCGGTCTCGGCGGCTGCGGCGCCCAGTCCGGATGGTCGGCGAAGGGATCAGGTAACGGCCCGGTCATGCAGGTGCTGGCCTCACTCAGCGGCGCGCAGCGGGGCACCCCGCTCGCGCATGAACGGGACCGGATTCACCGCGCCAGACGCGTTACGGTCGTTGCGCAGGTGCACCTCGAAGTGCAGGTGCGGGCCGGAGGAGTTGCCACTGCTGCCGACCTTGCCGATCACCTGACCGGCCGTCACTATCTGGTCCTTCTTGACGAAGGGCTGAACCACCATGTGGCAGTACCGGGTGATGTAGCCGCCGGCGTGCAGCAGGTCGACGAACCAGCCGCAGCCCCCCTTGCCGGGAAATCCGTCCACGTTGCAGTCTTCTCGGCCGCGGTCGTCCTCGTCGCAGGTGGAGACCAGCACCCGACCAGTCGCTGCGGCGCGGATCTCGGTGCCCTTGGCCGCGCCGATGTCGACTCCGTTGTGGCGGGGTCGGCTGGCGGTGCGGAAACCGGAGCCGACTCCGCCGGGGATCGGCGCGGTCCAGCCGGAGGCGGCGATCTGACCGCGTTCGGCCGCGTTGCACACCGCCTTGCCGTTGATCTCGACGGTGCGGGCCGCCCCGCCGGCCAGTGCGTCCACGATCCGGCTGGCTACCTCTTCGTGCTTGGCGTACGCGTCCGGGTAAGCGCTGACCTGGACCCGCTGCGCGACCACGGTCAGCGGTCGTTGTTGCCAGCTCCCCACCTTCACGAGCTTCTCGTAGAACTTGCGCGCCGCGTAGGCGGGGTTCAACCGCTCGGCGACACTGCCCCACCCCGGCCGTTGCTGGAACAGGCCCAGCGAGTCGTGGTCCGCGCCAACGCCCTCGTGTGGCAGGGCCAGGGATTCGGGTACGCCGCTGTTGGCGAGGTTGCGCAGCGCAGACTCCTGCATTGCGGTGGCGAGGGCGACCACCCAGCCTCGCGAGGGCACGCCCATGTCCTGGCCGACCTTGATGATGATCGCGGCATTGCGGACCTGTGTGTCGCCGTACTGGGCGAATCGCGGCAGCTTGCCCGCGATGTTCACCGCTCGGACCGGCCCGCACTCCATGCCTGCCATGGTGTCGCCGTTCTCGGCGTCGTCGCCTCCGAGCCCGGTGAGGAAGAACGCCGCGGTGCCGCCGGTGCAGCAGAGCAGAAGCAGCATCCCGGTGAGCACCGCGGCGACCACACCGAGCCGGAGGGGGCCGCGGCGGGTTTTGGCGCTACCAACGTCGCTCATGGCCGCTCCCAGTCCAGAACGTCGACCAGCCAACCATCATCGGAGGTGACCAACTCCAACCGGAGCCCGCCGGCATCAAGGGGTAGCAGCAACTCGACGAACGTCTCGGTCCGCTCTCGCATGGTCGGAGGACCGGTGACCTTCTCGGCCGGCACGCTCTCGGGCTCGGCGCCGGCCAACTTCTCCCTCAGCGCCGGCGTGGAAAGTGGCCGCAGACCAGCCTGCCACTCTTCGGTGGTCATCCCGGGACTGCCCAGCCATGCCTTGGCGAAGCGGTCGGCGGTCTGTTCGGGCGTGCGGGCGCCGGGCGACGTCACGGGTCGCGGCGGAGCCGCGCTGTTGAGCAGGCCGTCGTCGCCGGCCGTCGGGTCCACCGTGATGATCGGCCCATCCGGACGGCTACTCAACCCATCGGTTGAAGCACCCGGGCTGGAGATCAGCCTGGCCGCCCCGAGTACACCGACGACCACTACCCCGATCACGAGCGCTACGCCCAGCCGGGACCGCAGCGCCCGGGTGAAGAGGAATTCCAGCGCCCGTCGCATCGCCGTCACCTCGCCTCTGAGCGCACCCGAGGTCCGGTGCGATCCGGTACACGCTCGGTGGAGCCTGGGCGGTAGACCACGAACGACGGGTTCTCAGCCGGAACATCCGGCTCGGTCCAGGTCGCCGGCTGTCGGCGTCGGGGCTGCGGGGCGGTTGGGCGGCTCCGACCTCTGCCCTCCTCCGCCGGCGCCTCGTCGGGCCGCTCTCGGCCGTCGGGGCGCGCCGTGTCTGCGCGCCGGCCCTCGGCCGCGGCTGTCGGCACCGGAGCCGGGTCCTCTCGCCGCGCCTCCGGGCGTAGCCGGGTCTGTTCCGCGTTGGGTGACCGTCGACGTCCGCCCACCGGCTCGGCGGTGCCGCCCGGCTCGCCTACGTCCAGCCGAGCGGCGGTCCGCATGTCGCGGAAGAACCGGCGGTGCCAGGACCCGGCCGAACTGACCGCTTCGCTGCTGTCCTTGCCGCCGAGTTGCGTGATCCGCCGGTACGGCCGCAGCAGCAGCCACCCGACCACCCCGCAGAGCCAGACCAGCACCACCTGAAGCCAACCCGGCAGGGTGGGCGTGCTCATGATCAAATCGACCGCGAAAAGGTAAATAGCGGCGCCAGTGCCGAAAATGGCGATGTTGAACACTGCGGCAACGACGGCATTAGCCAGTCGGCGTAGCCCAGCGCTCGCGGGTCGCAGGAGACCAATCGTGCCGAGAATCGGGGCAGCGATCACCGCCCAGCGGAAGATCAGAAAGCCAAGCAGCACAAGCACCGACGCGGTGAGGTCGAACATCGCGAAGAGTACAGCCGCGAGTACCGCGATGAACCCGGAGCCAATCCGGTCCATGTCGCGGGTTCCCGTTAGGAACTCGTACGCCTCCGGGTCTTCAGCCTTGATCTGCTCGGCAACCGTCATCCACTGTTGCTGCTTCGCCCCGATCACTACATCTCGAGTGGTGGGGTTGGAGCGGATTGATTCCGCCTCACCCCAGCTAAGTGATTTGGCGTCGTAGAGTGCCCGACCGTACTTCTTAGCGGTCTCGCTGTCGGCCGAGCCAAGCACACCACGTAGCCAGTTGCGGTAGAGCATAGACTCAGTAGCGGTGTCACTGGCACGGACGGCAGGTGGCCGCTTGTCAATGCAGGCGTCCGGATTGGGAAGCACGCATTTGTCGGCTGGGATGTCTTTTGACGCCGGGCCTAGAGCGTCGTGTACGACGCCGAGTGAGGTGATCAGGGTGCCGTCGGCGATGTTCGCCGACTTGACCGGCCAGGCCGCCAGCGCGGTGACCGCCACCATCACCAGTAGCGCCCACCCTGCCGTCGTCATCGCATTGCTCATGTCCGACTGGCGGGAGCGCCAGAGCAGATAGAGACCCACCACGCAGAGAGTGATGATCCCGAAGACGCTGAACACCTTCTCGTAGACGCCTTTGGTGGCTTTCTCCACCAGTGGGTCGGCCCAGTTCCACATCGAGCGGGGATCCCAGGCCCGTTCACGCAGGGCGTTCGAGGCACCCACGACGGCCGTGGCGATCATGAGCTCGCCGTTGGCGACCGTGGTGGTGAACTTGTAGTCCGGATGCAGGACGGTGGAGGCGCACCCGCCCTCCACGTTATAGGTGTTGTAGCTGTAACCGCCGTAGCCGTAGTCGCTGTAGATGCCCTTTGGCCCGGGCAGCTTTGACGAGTCCGGGCGGGAGGCAAACCAACCAGCCAGGCCCGAATCCGGAGCGGATGGCACGGGTGGCTTGAGGCAATCGATTTCGGCCTTGCTGACCTGCTTCAGCTTCCCTACACAGGTGCGGAAGTCGGCTTGCCATTCGGCGGTCGTGCAGAGGTCGGCGCGGGCCTGGGCGGTGGGCGGTGCGGCGGCTGCGGCCTCCGCGCCGATCAGCGGCCAGGTGAGGGTAGCCCCGGCCAGTACGCCAAGGGCGAGCAGGAACGACGCGGTCCTTGCCCAGGCCCTAGCCATGTCACGCCTCCAGATCCGGCAGGGAATTGCTCGGCAGGACTCCGGCCGCCGCGGCTATCGCGGCTGGCGTCGTGTCGAGGTGGTCCAGCAGCCCTTCGACGTACGAGACGTCGACTCGGACCTTCTGCACCCGTCCGTCTACGTCGCGCATCACGAACTCGCGGAAGCCGAGCCGGCTGGACGAGCTGGCGTCGGCGGCGGAGAGCGAGGCGAGGGTGGCCTCGTACCCGTCGTTGACCGGCACCCGCAGCAGTCGTAGCGCTTCGGAGGCGATCTCGGCGTCCTCGGCGATGCGGCCGACGAAGACGGTGGAGACGAGGTTCTGCACGTCGAGGCCGAGGATGTCGCGGGGGTTCTGGGAGGCGACCAGTGCGGCCAGGTTCCACTTGCGGGAGTCGCGGGCGAGTCGGACCAGGAAGGAGCGCCCGGACCGCCAGCCTTCCATGAAGTGCGCCTCGTCGAGGCCGACGAGTTTGCGGGACGACATTGAGCCGCCGTAGCAGCGCCGGACGGCGAGCCGGTGCGCGGTGTGCAGCATCGGCAGGGCCAGTGCTTCCTCGGCTGACCAGTACTCGCGTTCGATCTTGAGGTCGGGCAACCGTAGCCCGGCCATGGTGATCACGGTGAGTGCCGCGTCGGCACCGAGCAGCCCTTCCGGCGGTCGGCCGAAGAAGAGCATGGCCAGTGGCATCTCGGCGGTGTCCAGCAGGAGGTTGGCCAGTTCCTTGCCAGCGTCGTCGTCGAGCCGTCCGAGGCAGCTCACCACGTCGTCCAGGGTGGAGGTCTCCTCGGCGGGGACCTGGCGGACCGCGTGCCGGAAGAGGGTGGCGGTCGACGCCTCCCTGGCCACCTGGGGCGGAACGAGCATCATGCAGATGTCCTGCACCAGCATCCGCCGCTCGGCCCGGGCGTTGGAGACGGCGATCTCGAACTCGCGGTCGCCGGCGGCCCCGCTGCCGAACTCGGAGCGCAGCGGCGTCGGGATCAGCGAGTAGGGCGCCAGGGTGCCGTGTTCCGAGCCGGTCAGGTTCAACACCCGGGAGTACGGCCGCAGCTCGGGCATCGCGCAGAGGCGGGCCAGCGGGCCGGACGGGTCGAGCAGGGTCACCTGGACACCTCGGCGGGCGGCCAGGTAGCCCAGGGCGCCGAGCAGGGTGGACTTGCCACCGCCCGGTTCGGCGACGAAGACCGCGAGCCCGGAGCGTTCCCGGACCTCCATGGGGAAGTGCAGGTCGAGGAAGACCGGGCGGCGGCAGGTGCCGGCGGTACGGCCGATCAGGTCGCCTCGCCGGTCGCCCACGTTGGACGCGGCCTGGGGGAGCGCGGCGGCGAGCAACGGCACCGGCATGCGCCGCACGTAGCCGGTGTTGGCGATCGGCTCGCCGGGGATGAACTCGCGGGCCAGCCAGTCCTGGTTCTTCGGGTGCTGCAGCGAGATGCGCAGCTCCCGGGAGTAGAGCTGGATGAGCCGGCGGGCCCGCTCCAGGCATTCCTCCCTGGTCCGGCCGCCGACCGCGATCCGGTGCCAGCCGTGCGCACGGGCCGAGTCGACCGGGAGACCGGTGGTCATCTCGTCGCCGATCACCAGGGCGCGCTTGGCCAGTCGTTCCAGCTCCGGGGGCGCGTCGATGCCGTGTTCGGCATAGTCCAGCTGTTGCGAGCGGATCATCCGCAGCCGGTGTTCCAGGTTACGGAAGGAGTCGCCGGAGCCGAGGATGTCGACACGGGTGGAGATCTCCATCGGCCAGGGCAGCCGCTCGTGGAAGTGCAGCCAGGGCTCGTGTCGTTCGGGGATCTCCAGCGGCTCCATCCGGCCGACGGCGAGTACGGCCACGTGCCGCTCCTCGCCGGTCATCCGGTTGACCAGCTTGACCGTCGAGCCGTACGGGGTGCGGTAGCGCTCGACCTGCTCGGTCATGGCGAGCAGGTCGCCGCGCTCCCAGCGCCCGTCGGTCACGGGGGAGAGGGTGCTCGGCGGCGACATGCACAGCGCCACCGAGCGGTAGAGCAGC
>NZ_JBEYSL010000144.1:0-13939 GCF_040642735.1 Micromonospora sp. NPDC047753
GGCGGTCTCGGCGGCCCTGCACCGGGCCGACCGACCGCTCTGGAGCTGCACCGTCGGCGAGACCGGCACCGAGAGCCCTCTGGGCGCGGGCACCCAGTTCCGGATCGGCTCGATCACCAAGACGTTCACCGCGGTGCTGGTTCTGCAGTGCCGCGACGACGGGCTGCTGGACCTGGACGACCCGGTGGGCCGGCACCTGGACCTCCCGGCGCACGGCGAGCTGACCGTACGCCGGTTGCTGTCGCACACCGGTGGCCTGCAACGCGAGCCGTTCGGCGATGTGTGGGACAGCCTGCGCGCACCGGACGACGCCCAACTGGTCGCCGAGCTGGACCGGGCCGAGCGGGTGCTGCCGACCGGCCGGCGGTTCCACTACTCCAACCTGGGCGTGGCCGTGCTCGGCCAACTCGTCGCCCGGCTCCGGGGCGGCAGCTGGGAGCAGGCGCTCACCGAGCGGATCCTGACTCCGCTGGGGCTGACCGACACCACGGTGACCCCACGCCCGACGGCGGCCACCGGGTTCCTGGTCGACGCGTACTCCGACGAGGCGCACCCGGAACCGCCGACCGACTTCGGCGCGGTCGGCCCGGCTGCCCAGCTCTGGAGCACCGCTACCGACATGGCCCGCTGGGCGGCGTTCCTGGCCGACCCGGCGGCGCTGGACCCGGCCGGCGCGGTCCTCGCCCCGGCCACCCTGGACGAGATGCGCTGGCCGCTGACCACCACCGACGAAACGCTCTGGAGCGCGGGCTTCGGGCTCGGGCTGATCCTGAGCCCGCAGGGGGAGCGGGTGATGCACGTGGGGCACGACGGGGCGATGCCCGGGTTCCTCGCCGGGGCGTACGGCCGGCGCGGCGGTGACGGCACGCCCGGGGCGATGGGCGCCGCCGTGCTCGGCTCGTCCGGCACGGCGACCGATCTGTTCGATCTGTCGCACCGGCTGCTCGCCGCGGCGGTCGAGCGCGACCCGGCCGAGATCGAGCCCTGGCGACCCGGCGCACCCGCGCCGGCGGCCCTGCGGGGTGTGCTCGGCCGCTGGTGGGGCGAGGGCTCCGAGTACGTCTTCTCGTGGCACGACGGCACCCTGCGGGCCCGCGGGGTCGCTGACCCGACCGGACGTCCGCCGGCGATCTTCACCCCGCTGCCGGACCAGCCGGACGTGTTCCGGGTGATCTCCGGTCGGGAGGTCGGGGAGCTGCTGCGGCTGACCCGGGACGAGGCCGGCGCGGTGGTCCGGATGCACTGGGCGACGTACCGGTTCACCCGCCACCAGGAGACCTTCGACCGGTACGACTTCCGGGCCGGGAGTTGATCGCGGCCAGCGGAAATGGGCGCGATGCGGCCCGCGTTGAACCGATACGATGGGTGTAACGTCCGCACGCCAGGCCAGCAGGCCGGCGCCGAGATCGAGAGCAGGTGGCGCAGGGCCCTTCGGCCCAACCTATGACCGGCACCCCACCTCCCGGCCCGCCCCGGGTGCAGACCAGGATCACCGTGCCCGACCCGAAGATCATGGTCAATCTGCTCGGCGCAGGCGACGAGATCCTCAGACTCGTCGAACGCTCGGTCACCAGTGACGTGCACGTCCGCGGCAACGAGATCACCATCACCGGTGACCCAGCGGACAACGCCCTCGCCGAGCGGGTCTTCAGCGAGCTCCTCGAACTCATCGAGAAAGGCGAGACCCTGACCACTGACGCCGTCCGGCGTACCGTCGGCATGCTCGAGCAGGGCAGCGCCGAGCGGCCCGCCGAGGTCCTGACACTCAACATCCTCTCCCGGCGCGGGCGCACCATCCGCCCCAAGACGCTCGGGCAGAAGAAGTACGTCGACGCGATCGACACCCACACCATCGTCTTCGGCATCGGCCCCGCCGGCACCGGAAAGACCTACCTGGCGATGGCGAAGGCCGTCCAGGCGTTGCAGGCCAAGCAGGTCAACCGGATCATCCTCACCCGACCGGCGGTCGAGGCGGGCGAGCGGCTGGGCTTCCTGCCCGGCACGCTCAACGAGAAGATCGATCCGTACCTGCGCCCGCTCTACGACGCGCTGCACGACATGCTCGACCCGGAGACGATCCCGAAGCTGATGGCCGCCGGCACGATCGAGGTCGCCCCCCTCGCCTACATGCGGGGTCGGACGCTCAACGACGCGTTCATCATCCTGGACGAGGCGCAGAACACGACGCCCGAGCAGATGAAGATGTTCCTCACCCGACTCGGCTTCAACTCCAAGATCGTCGTGACCGGTGACATCACCCAGGTGGACCTTCCCGGCGGGACGAGCAGCGGGCTGCGGGTGGTCCGGGAGATCCTGGAAAACGTCGATGACGTGCACTTCTCCCAGTTGTCCAGCTCCGACGTGGTCCGCCACCAGCTGGTCGGGGAGATCGTCGACGCGTACGCCCGCTGGGACGCCGAGCGGGAGAACCAGCAGGCGCAGGGCGTTCACGCCGTGCCTGGGCGACCCGCCCAGGGCGGCCGGGCCGGCCGCCGCCGCTAAAGCAGAGGAAAGCAGTTGTCCATCGAGATCGCCAACGAGTCCGGTGTCGACGTCGACACCGACGCCGTGCTCGCCGTCGCCCGGCACGCCCTCGACGAGATGGGGGTCAACCCCCTCGCCGAGCTGTCAGTGCTGCTGGTCGACATCGACTACATGACCGAGCTGAACCACCGCTGGATGGGTGGCGACGGCCCGACCGACGTGCTCGCCTTCCCCATGGACGAGGGCAGCGTCGACCACGGCCCGGGTGAGTCCGCACCGGCCGGCGGCGAGCCCGCCCTGCTCGGCGACATCGTGCTCTGCCCGGAGGTGGCGGCCAAGCAGGCGGCGACCGCCGGGCACGCGCCCGCCGACGAGCTGCACCTGCTCACCGTGCACGGGGTGCTGCACCTGCTCGGTTACGACCACGCCGAGCCGGAGGAGGAGCGGGAGATGTTCGCACTCCAGGCTCGGCTGCTGGCGAGCTGGCGGTCGACCCGCACCCAGTGATGTCCACTCCTCCGTTACTCGCGGCCGGCGCCACCGCCGGCCTTCCCGACTTTCAGCTGATCGTCTTCGCGGCCGGTCTCGTGGTGCTGGCAGGCCTGATCGCGATGACCGAGGCGGCCCTCGCCGCGGTCTCACCGGCCCGAGCCGCCGAGCTGGCCCGCGACGGCGTGCGCGGCGCCCGTACCCTCCAGGTCGTGGCCGGCGACGTCGTCCGGCACCTCAACCTGCTCCTGCTGTTGCGGCTGCTCGCCGAGCTGACCGCCACCACACTGGTGGCGCTCGTGGCGGTGGACAGCTTCGGCGCCGGCTGGCGGGCCGCGCTGGTGACCGCCGGCGCGATGACAGTGGTCAGCTTCGTGGTGGTGGGCGTCGCCCCGCGCACCATCGGCCGGCAGCACGCCTACGCCGTCGGTCGTGCGGTGGCACCGCTGGTCCGCTGGCTGGGCCGGGCGCTCAACCCGCTCGCGTCGCTGCTGATCCTGATCGGCAACGCGGTCACCCCGGGGCGCGGCTTCCGGGAAGGCCCGTTCGCCACCCAGGTGGAGCTGCGGGAGCTGGTCGACCTGGCCGAGCAGCGCGGCGTGGTCGAACACGGCGAACGCCAGATGATCCACTCCGTCTTCGCGCTCGGCGACACCATCGCCCGTGAGGTGATGGTGCCGCGTACCGAGATGGTGTGGATCGAGGAGGGCAAGACGCTCGCGCAGGCGCTGGCGCTCTTCCTGCGCTCCGGTTTCTCCCGCATCCCGGTGATCGGCGAGAGCGTCGACGACGTGCTGGGGGTGCTCTACCTCAAGGACCTGATCCGGCGCTCGCGTGGCGGGGACCCGAGGGCCGAGCAGTTGCCGGTGGCCGAGCTGATGCGCCCGGCGACCTTCGTACCGGAGTCCAAGCCGGTCGACGACCTGCTGTCCGAGATGCAGGCGGCCCGCAACCACCTGGTCATCGTGGTCGACGAGTACGGCGGCACCGGCGGTCTGGTCACCATCGAGGACATCCTCGAGGAGATCGTCGGTGAGATCACCGACGAGTACGATGTCGAGCGCCCGCCCGTCGAACGTCTGGCGGACTCCTCGGTGCGGGTGACCGCTCGCCTGCCGGTGGAGAATCTCGGCGAGATGTTCGACACCGACCTGCCCACCGACGAGGTGGAGACGGTCGGCGGTCTGCTCGCCCAGTCGCTGGGGCGGGTGCCGATCCCGGGCGCCGAGGCCGAGGTAGCCGGTCTCCGCCTGGTCGCCGAGGGCACCACCGGCCGGCGCAACCGCATCGACACCGTCCTGGTCAGTCGGGTGGAGCCGGGCGATGAGCAGGACACCACGGGGCGCGGCGAGCACGCCGGCCCCGGGGACGACACGGACAACTATCGAGACGACGAGAGGCAATCCGCCGATGCCTGACACACCCGCCGTGCCTGCCGCCCGGCCCACCCCCACCGCGTCGGGCGCGCTGAGCGCCGAGGACGGCAAGCTCGTCGTCCTGGCCCGGGGAGCCCGGGCGCGGGTCGGTGCCGTCGAGGGCGCCGCGGTCCGCGACCAGGACGGCCGGACGTACGCGGCGGCCAGTGTCGCGCTGCCGTCGCTGACGCTCACCGCGTTGCAGTTGGCGGTGGCGTCGGCCGCGGCGGCCGGCGCGAGTCGGTTGGAGGCGGCGGTGGTGGTGACCGAGGCGTCGACGCTGGATGGTGCCGGGCACGCGGCGGTACGGGACCTCGCGGCGGACGCACCGGTCCACGTGGCCGCTCCGGACGGCACGGTCCTCGGCACGGTGACCCAGTGAGCCCGGTGCAGGATCCGCAGGCGCGTCCGTACCGGGCGGGGTTCGGCTGCTTCGTCGGTCGCCCCAACGCCGGCAAGTCGACGCTGACCAACGCCATCGTCGGCACCAAGATCGCCATCACCTCGAACAAGCCGCAGACCACCCGGCACGTCATCCGGGCGGTGCTGCACCGACCGGAGTCGCAGCTGGTCCTCGTCGACACACCGGGCCTGCACCGCCCCCGTACGCTGCTCGGCGAACGTCTCAACGACCTGGTCCGCTCCACCTGGACCGAGGTCGACGTGATCGGTCTCTGCATCCCGGCGAACGAGCCGGTCGGGCGCGGTGACAAGTTCATCACCGGCGAGCTGGCCGAGTTGAAGGCGACAGTGCTGGCGGTGGTCACCAAGACCGACCTGGTGGACAAGCGCCAACTGGCGGAGCAGTTGCTCGCGGTCAGCAAGATGGGGGAGTTCGCCGAGATCGTGCCGGTGAGCGCCGTGTCCGGGCACCAGGTGGACACCCTCGTCGAGGTGATGACCAAGTACCTGCCGCCGTCGCCGCAGCTCTACCCGGACGACATGCTCACCGACGATCCCGAGCAGGTGCTTGTCGCCGAGCTGATCCGGGAGGCCGCCCTGGAGGGGGTCCGCGACGAGCTGCCGCACTCCATCGCCGTGGTGGTGGAGGAGATGATCCCCGAGGGTCAGGTCATGAAGATCTACGCCGACCTGTACGTGGAGCGGCCCAGCCAGAAGGCCATCGTGCTCGGGCACAAGGCGAGTCGGCTCAAGGAGGTCGGCACCACCGCCCGCAAGCAGATCGAGGAACTGCTCGGCGGTCGGGTCTACCTCGACCTGCACGTGCGGGTCGCGAAGGACTGGCAGCGCGACCCGAGGCAACTGCGCAAGCTGGGCTTCTGACCCACCTCGTCGGCGGTGCCAGACCGGCGGCACCATCGCCGTCGGTCGGGCAGCCGGGGATGTTCACGCCCGGCCGGGACAGCCGTCGTTTGGCGCGGGCGCCACGCAGGGTAGGAAGGTCGTGCCCCGCGTCCCCGACCGAGATGCAGGCTGATGCGCAACAGGTACCTCGACCTCCTCCGTGCCCTGGCCATCATTCGAGTGGTCGTTTACCACGTCACCGGATGGGCGACCCTCACCCTCGTCTTCCCCGCCATGTCGGTGATGTTCGCGCTGGCAGGCTCACTGATGGCCGCGTCGCTGACCCGGGTCGGCCCGGCGGCGGTCGGGCGTCGGCTGCGTCGACTGCTGCCGTCGCTGTGGGTGCTCGCGGTGGTCTTCGTGCCGGCCATGCTGTTCAGCGGGTTGTCGGCGAGCCCTCGGGTGCTGCTGTGGCTGTTCCCGATCGCCGACCCGCCGGCCAACCACTGGGGTGCGCTGGCGCTGAGCACCATCTGGTACCTGCGCGACTATCTCTGGTTCGTGCTCGCCTCGCCTGTCGCGCTCTGGCTGTTCCGGCGTGCCCCGCTGATGACGGTGCTCGCCCCGTACCTCCTGCTGGTGACCATCGAGGTGGGGATCTACCCGGCACCGCCGGTGCTGCGCGAGTTCGGGCTCTACTTCGGCGCGTGGCTGCTCGGCTTCGCCCACCACGCCGGGATGCTGCGTCGGCTCTCCGGTCGACTGCTGTACCCGGTGGCGCTCGCCCTCGCCGTGGGCGGCGGCGCCTGGATCGTCGAGCATCCCGGTCCGCGTGGGTACGACCTGAACGACAACCCCCTGGGCAACGCCCTCTGGTCGGCCGCGTTCATCCTGATCGTGCTGGGCCGGGCGCCGGCCGGGGTGGCCTGGCTGAGCCGGAGCCGACCGGCCGACCGGGCGGTGACAGTGCTCAACCGGCGGGCGCTCACCGTCTACCTCTGGCACATGCCGTTCGTGGTGGCGCTCACCCCACTGGTCGACGTGGTGGGCTGGTCCCACCAGGACCCGGTGGGCCTGGCCATCCGGGTGCTGCTGGTCTTCGCCCTGGTCGGGCTGGTCACCCTGGCCGTCGGGTGGGTCGAGGACGTCGCCGCCCGTCGCCGCCCGGAGCTGATCCCCGGTGGCCCGACGCCGTCCGTCGACGCGACGGCCCGCCCGGGTTCCGAAGCCGGTGCCGGTGCCGGGGCGACCGTCGGACGAGCGGTGGTGCCGGCGCAACGGACGGCCGGGGAGCCGGCCGACGTCGAGATCAACGCTCGCTGATCGTGAGGTTGCCGCTGTTGGCCGAACCGTCGAGCACCAGGGACGCCGCCGGGTTGTCGGCGACGGTGACGGTCTCGTCGCCGGAATCGGCGTTGGACCGGACCCGGTAGCTGCCCTGCGGCACCACCAGCGTGACGTCACCGCTGGAGGCGTGGACCCGGGCCGAGGCGGGCTTGTCCAACTCCACGCTGACATTGCCCGAGCTGGCTTCGGCGTCGACAGTGCCGCCCAGCCGGCGTGCGGTGATGTCTCCCGACGAGGCGCGCAGCCGTACCGCCGCGGCGGCCTCGTTCACCTCGATGTTGCCCGACTGGGCCTCCACGCCGACCGCGCCCGACGCACCGGAGATCCGCACGTCGCCCGAGCGCACCTGTAGCTCCACGGTGCCGACCCGGCTCAGCTCGACGTTGCCGGAGCTGGTCTCGCCCTGCACCGCCACACCCTCCGGCACCGTCACCTCGTAGGAGATGCTGCATCGCGAGCCACAGTCGGTGTCCAGCACCAACTCGCTGCCCTTGATCTCGTAGCGGGTGTTGTCCGGTTCACCGCCCTGGTAGCGAACCACTCGCTTGATCCGCACCTCGGACGCCGCGCCGGTGCCGCGGATCACCACGTCGCCCGAACCCCCGGAGACCCGGACCGTGGTGATCCGGGCCGCCTCGGTGTTGTCGTAGTCGAGCCGACGGAACGACAGGTTGTCGCACCCGGCGAGCACGATGAGGGTGGTGGCGAGCCCCAGCGCGACGGGAGCGGCGACGCGACGACGGCGGGCGGTGGTGGTCAGGTGCAGGGCCATGACCAGCACGCTACGGCCGGGCACGAGGCCGCCGCATCGGGGTTCAACCGCGCTTGCACCCCGAACCAACCCTGATTTCACACCCCGAGGGAGAATGGCCCGATGGCCGGGTATCGCCGACAGCTCTACCGCGACGACGCGGTGGTGCTGCGTGTGCAGAAGCTCGGCGAGTCCGACCGGATCATCACCCTGCTCACCCGCCGGCACGGCCGGCTACGCGCGGTGGCTCGAGGCATCCGCCGCACCACCAGCAAGTTCGGTGCCCGGCTGGAGCCGTTCGGCCACGTCGACCTCCAACTCGCCGGCGACCCGAAGGGCAACCACGGCAGTTCACTGCACACCGTGAGCCAGGTCGAGGGCATCGACCTGTACGGCAAACGGTTCCTGGGCGACTATCCGCGCTACACGGCGGCCAGCGCGATCGCCGAGACCGCCGAGCGGCTGACCCCGGTGGAACGGGAGCCGTCGCTGCGGCTGTTCCAGCTCACCATCGGCGCGCTGAAGGCGCTGTCCCGGGGCGAGCACGCCACCACCCTGGTGCTCGACGCGTACCTGCTGCGCGGGATGTCCCTGGCCGGCTGGGCGCCGGCGCTGGTCGCCTGCGCGGTCTGCGGCACGCCCGGGCGGCACCGGGCGTTCTCGGTTCCGGCCGGCGGCGCGGTCTGTCCGGACTGCCGGCCCCCCGGGGCGGCTCATCCCGCCCCGGCCACCATCGACCTGATGTCCGCGCTGACCTCCGGCGACTGGGTGATCGCCGACGCCACCGACGCCGCCGTACGTCGAGAGTGCAGTGGGCTGGTCGCGGCTCACCTGCAGTGGCACCTGGAGCGCGCGCTACGCTCGCTGCCGCTGGTCGACCGGGGTCCCTCGGCGGCCGGCACGGCCCCTCCGCCGGAAGGCACCGGGGCCGTGGTGCTCCGGCCACGCGACGACGTCGAGGCCGGAGCGGACGGCGCGAACAGGGAGTGACCGAGTGATCCGATCGAAGAAGGCCGGCCGGCGCGAGCCGACCCCGCCGGTGCCACACCCGTCCGGAGCCCGACCGCCGGCGCTGCCCACCGACGCGGTGCCGAAGCACGTGGCGGTGGTGATGGATGGCAACGGCCGCTGGGCCAAGGACCGCGGGCTGCCCCGCACCAAGGGGCACGAGGCGGGGGAGCACAGCCTCTTCGACACCATCGAGGGTGCCATCGAGATGGGCATCCCGTACCTGTCGGCGTACGCGTTCTCCACCGAGAACTGGCGGCGCTCGCCGGACGAGGTCCGGTTCCTGATGGGGTTCAACCGGGACGTGATCCGTCGCCGCCGTGACCAACTGGTCGACCTGGGCGTACGGGTGGTGTGGTCGGGCCGGCCCGGTCGGCTGTGGAAGAGCGTCATCACCGAGTTGCAGACCGCCGAGGAGATGTCCCGCGACAACTCGACGCTGACCCTGCAGTTCTGCGTCAACTACGGCGGGCAGGCCGAGATCGGTGACGCCGCCGCCGCGATCGCACGGGACGTGGCGGCCGGCCGACTGGATCCGTCGAAGGTCACCGAGAAGACCGTGGCGAAGTACCTCTACCACCCGGAGATCCCGGAGGTTGACCTGTTCCTGCGCCCTTCCGGTGAGGAACGGATCTCCAACTTCCTGCTCTGGCAGACCGCGTACGCCGAGTTGGTCTTCCTGGACACGCTCTGGCCCGACTTCGACCGCCGCCACCTCTGGTACGCGTGCGAGCTCTACGCCCAGCGGGACCGACGCTTCGGCGGCGCGCTGCCCAACCCGGTCGCCCCGGTTATCTGAGCCGACGCGCTTACCCGCACGTCACTCTGGGTATCAGAGACGTCAGAAGCCACTGACGGAGGTGAACCCACATGATCCAGAAGCGCATTGCCCAGTGGGCGGTGATGGCTGTCGCGGTGCCGCTGGCCGCGGCCGGCGCCCGCCGACTCAGCCACACCCTGGAGGCCCGGCGTGGTCCCTCCGGGGCGACCCGGCTGCTGACCAAGGGTGCGGACCTGATCCGTCCGCAGAAGGCCAAGCGCCGCCGCTTCTTCTGACCGATCCCTTAGCTGTCCTCGGCGCCGTCCGCACTCCCGTGCGGGCGGCGCCGTCGCGTCCCCACCAACTCACCCCGCCTGTGAGGGTGGGTGCGCTCGTTTCGGGGTCCTGCGCAAAGGCGGCGGGTAGGGTCCGGAGGTGGTGGGACGACGGCGGTTGGGGGCCAGATGCGGGATCTCCGCTTCAAGATGATCATGGCGTTGAACGCCGCCGACCTGGGCGACCCGATCTGCGAGCAGGTAGCCGAGATCTGTGCCGAGATCGCCGAGCAGCACTGTGCCGAGTTCGGCCACACTCCCCAGCTGCGCACCGGTGAGATCGCCGAACTGGCCAGCGGCGAGCCGGCCCTGACCTGGGCGCCGTCGACCCCCGACGCCGGGCAGCGTGCCTGGTGACCGCGCCGGCGCCCGCCGTCGACATCCGTCGTGCCGATGATCGATTCGCCACCCGGATCTCCTGGCTGGACTCCAAGCACTCCTTCTCGTTCTCCCGGCACTACGACCCGGCCAACACGCACCACGGCCTGCTGCTGGTCAACAACGACGACGTGGTCCGACCGGGGGCCGGCTTCGAGACCCACCCGCACCAGGACATGGAGATCGTGACCTGGGTGCTGCGCGGTTCCCTGGTGCACCAGGACTCCACCGGGCACTCCGGGGTGATCTACCCGGGTCTGGCCCAGCGGATGAGCGCCGGCACCGGCATCCTGCACTCGGAGAAGAACGACGCCTGGCGGCTCAACAACCAGGAGCCGCACACCGACCCGGTGCACTTCGTGCAGATGTGGGTGCTCCCCGACGAGCAGGGCGTAGACCCCGGCTACGAGCAGTTGGAGATCGAGGACGAGCTGCTCCGTGGGGGCCTGGTGCCGATCGCGTCCGGGATGGACCGCTACGACGGCGCGTCCGCGATCCGGATCCGCAACCGGTACGCGACCCTGCACGCCGCCCGTCTCGCCCCCGGCGACGAGGTCACCATCCCGGACGCGCCCTACGTGCACCTCTACGTGCCCAACGGCACGGTGACCCTGGAGGGCAGTGGTCCGCTCGGCGGCGGCGACGCCGCCCGGCTCACCATGACCGGTGGCCGGCGGGTGACCGCCGACGAACCGGCCGAGATTCTTGTCTGGGAGATGCACGCCACGGTCGCCTGACCGCTACCGCATCGCACCTGCCGTCTCCCTCGATCACGCTTGAACATGGATGTAGTGGCCTCCACGGAGAGGGAGGCCACTACATCCTGGATCAAGCACGATCTTGCAGGGCGCAGGGCGCAGGGCGCAGGGCGCAGGGCGCAGGGCGCAGGTCGCCGCGAACCGGGCGCCGCGCCGGCTACGCCGGCGACTCGGTGCGGTCGGCGGCCCAGGTGGTGTGGAACGAGCCCTCGCGGTCCACCCGCTGGTAGGTGTGCGCGCCGAAGTTGTCCCGCAGACCCTGGATCAGCGCCGCGGGCAGCCGCTCCGCGCGCAACGCGTCGAAGTACGCCAGCGACGACGAGAACGCGGGCGTCGGCACACCGGCCCGGGTCGCGTCGGCCACCACCCGCCGCCAGCTCGGCACGCCGGCGCTGACCGCCTCGGCGAAGTACGGCGCCACCAGCAGCGTCGGCAGGTCGGGCTGCTCGTCGTACGCCTCACGGATCCGGTTGAGGAAGCGGGCCCGGATGATGCAGCCGCCCCGCCAGATCGTCGCGGTACCGCCGAGGTCGATGTCCCAGTTGTATTCCTGGCTGCCCGCGCGGATGTGGTCGAAGCCCTGCGCGTACGCGACGATCTTGGAGGCGAGCAGCGCCCGGCGGACGTCCTCGACGAACGTCTCCCGGTCGGTCACCTGCCACTTCTCACCCGCGTCGGGGAACGCCCGGCGGGCCGCCTCGCGCTGGTCGACGTGCCCGGAGAGCGAACGGGCGAAGGTCGCCTCGGCGATCCCGGTGATCGGGATGCCCAGGTCCAGGGCGCTCTGCACGGTCCACCGACCGGTGCCCTTCTGCTCGGCCCGGTCCTGCACGATGTCCACGAAGGACCGGCCGGTCGCCGCATCGGTGTGCGCGAGCACGTCGGCGGTGATCTCGATGAGGAACGACTCAAGCTCGCCGTTGTTCCACTCCCGGAAGATCTCCGCGATCTCGGCCGGCGTCGCGTCCAGGCCGGCCCGGAGCAGGTCGTACGCCTCGGCGATGAGCTGCATGTCGGCGTACTCGATGCCGTTGTGCACCATCTTGACGAAGTGCCCGGCGCCGTCCGGCCCGACGTGCGTGCAGCACGGCACGCCGTCCACCTGGGCGGCGATCTTCTCGAACATCGGCCCGAGCTTCGCGTACGACTCGGCGGAGCCGCCCGGCATGATGCTCGGCCCGCGCAGCGCGCCCTCCTCGCCGCCGGAGACACCGGTGCCGCTGAAGTGCAGCCCCTGGGCCCGCAGCGCCTCCTCACGGCGACGGGTGTCGGCGAAGTGGGCGTTGCCACAGTCGACGATGATGTCGCCCTCGTCGAGCAGCGGCACCAACTCGTCGATCACCGCGTCGGTGGGCGCGCCGGCCTTCACCATCACGATGACCGCGCGCGGTCGTTCCAGTGACGCCACGAAATCGGCCATTGTCTCGCCGGGCAGGAACGTGCCCTCGTCGCCGTGCTCGGCAACCAGGCTGCGGGTGCGCTCCGGCGAGCGGTTGTGCACTGCCACCGTGAAGCCGTTGCGGGCCAGGTTGCGGGCCACGTTGCGACCCATCACCGCCAGCCCGGTCACACCGATTTGTGCCCTCGCCTGATCAGCCATTCGTGCCGCCACCTCTCGTCACACCACTATCAGCGCTTGGAAACTTACCGTGATGTGAGCCGATACGGACCAGTGATCGACGTCCCGTTACTGCACGTGATGCGGACGTTGCCCCTGGCGGCTCGGGCCCTCGGCGCTGGTCGGTGAGCCCCGCGCAGGGAAACCTGTCGTCATTCCGCGCCGCGCGCGTCAGCCTTCGGCGAGACGGGCTTCGATGCGGGCGATCTTCCCGGTCAGCGCGTCGGTGACCCCGGGTCGGACATCGGCCTTGAGCACCACACTGACCCGGGGCGCCCGCGCGGCGACTACATCGACCGCCTGCTTCACCACCGCCATCACCTCGTCCCACTCGCCCTCAATGGTGGTGAACATGGCATCGGTCCGGTTGGGCAGGCCGGACACACGGACCACCCGCACCGCCTCGGCGACCAGGTCACCCACGGAGTCGTCACCGCCGAGCGGGGTGATCGAGAACGCGATCAGCATCTGCCGATCGTGCCAGTAAAAACGGATGCGCGTCGGTCGGGCGGTGGCTACGGTACGAACATGCGTAACTGACGCCCCAATTCCGAGCCGGCCCGCCGTCCCGCGTCGCGGTCCGTGCGCTCCCGGGCGTCCCGCATTCCCTCCCCGCCGTTCGGTGGCGATGGCCCTGCCTGGCCCGTGAGCAGTCCCTTCCCCACTCGACCGCCGCGCAACGGCGGTCACCAGCCGATCCGACCGACCGCCGCAGCGCGGGACCGGCCGTGCCGGTCGGCATTGAAGGAGGCCCGGATGCCTGCCAGGCGTAACCCGAAAAAGACCCGTACCCCGAGAGTGACGCCGCTCGGCGTCGACCCGGCGGCCGGCCCCGGCCACGGCCCGCTGCCAACCACCCTCCCGGCCCTCGACCTCGCGGTCGAACCGGCCCTGCCGGCGCTGCTCGTGGAGCCTGCGCTGCTCGCGGAGCCTGCGCTGCGGGCTGAGCCGGCGCTGCCGGCGGCACTGGTGGAGCCGGCGCTGCGGGCTGAGTCGGCGTTGCCGGCGGCACTGGTGGAGCCTGCGCTGCGGGCTGAGTTGGCGTTGCCGGCCTCCGCCCCGGGCGAGATGGCGGTGCCGGACGAGGTGGCGGTGCCGGCAGCGGTCGATGTGCCGGCGGTTGTCGACGCGCCTTCGGTGGGTGATCTACCGAAGCCGACCGGCCGACCGAAGGCACCGACGGCAGGGCCACCGCAGGGCGGCGGCAACCGCTCCGGCGGCGGCCGCAGCCAGCAGGCCGGCCAGGCCCGCCGCTACGCCTTCCGCCGCAGCTGACCAAGCCACCCCCATCCCACCCCACCCCACCCCACCCCGACCCACCCCACCCCGCCCACCCCACCCCACCCCGTCC
>NZ_JBEYSL010000145.1:0-13920 GCF_040642735.1 Micromonospora sp. NPDC047753
CCTGGTAGGTGGTCAGGGTCCCGCCGCTCTGCACCACGAATGTGTTGTTCACCAGCGGTGCGCTGACCGGGCGGGTGCCGTCGCCGTTGAGCGGTTGCTGCCCGGGAGCCGCTTCACCTCCCGGGCCAACTCGCCGACGGTGACGCACGGGTCGGCGTCCGGGCGCAGCAGTACGTCACGGAGGTGCACGAAGCCGACCACGTCGTCGTGCGTGCCGTCGGTGACCGGGTAACGGGTGTGCGTTTCGGCACGGACCAGTCGGGCCGCTTCGACGATGGTCATCCGTGCCGGGAGGAAGACCACCTCGGTGCGCGGCATCATCACCTCGCGGATCAGACTGGCACCGGCCACCAGGACCTCGTCGATGATCCGACGCTCGTCCGGGTCGAGCACCGTGTTCGCCGCGACAAGGTCCCGCAGATCGGCCTCGGAGATGTGTTCCCGACCGGTCGTCGGACCGGTCCCGAGCAGATCGGTGACGAGTCGGGTGGCGCCATCCGCGGCGCGAACCAGCACCCGGGCTACGCCCCGGGCGAGCGGGCCAGGGTCGCGGCGGGGGTGTGCCCGCGCGTTTCGCCGGAGCCCGGTACGGGCCGCTTCCCGCATGACAGAGATGGTAGACACCGTGGGCCCGCCGCACCGGGGATCACGCGGAGCGGCGGAGAGATGTTCGGCTCTGTTTAATCATGAGAGATTATGATGGAATGGGGTTGGCGGTGGCGACGGCGAGAGCGCCGGCCACCGCCCTAGTGTGATCACCGAAGGGCCACGTCCCGGGCGGGCCAGGCAGGAGGCAACGACGTGAAACTGCTCGTCACCGGGGGCGCCGGCTTCATCGGGAGCGTGGTGACCCGGATGCTGCTCGACGCGGGTCACCAGGTGGTCATCCTGGACGACCTGCGTACCGGCCACCGCGAGGCCCTCGCGCCGGACGCCACCCACGTGGAGGCGTCCATCCACGACGCTGCCCAGGTCATCACCGCGGACGCCGGCTTCGACGGGGTGCTGCACTTCGCCGCCCTGATCGCCGCCGGCGAGTCGATGGTCAAGCCGGAGCTGTACTGGCAGAACAACACCATCGGCACGCTCGCCCTGATCGACGCGGTCCGGGCCGCCGGGGTGCCCCGGATGGTCTTCTCCTCCACCGCCGCCGTCTACGGCAACCCCACCGAGCTGCCCATCACCGAAAACGCGGTCAAAGCACCCACCAATACGTACGGCGCCACCAAACTCGCCGTCGACATGGCACTCACCTCCGAGGCGATCGCGCACGGGCTGGCCGCCGTCTCGCTGCGCTACTTCAACGTGGCCGGCGCCCACCTCGACGGCGACATCACCCTCGGCGAGCGGCACGACCCGGAGACGCACCTGATCCCGATCGCACTGGACGTCGCCGCCGGCCGGCGGGACAAGCTCCAGCTCTTCGGTGACGACTACCCCACAGTGGACGGCACCTGTGTCCGCGACTACATCCACGTCGCCGACCTGGCCCGCGCGCATCTGCTGGCGCTGGGCGCGGCCACCGGCGGTCAGCACCGGATCTACAACCTGGGCAACGGCCACGGCTTCACCAACCGCCAGGTCGTCGACGTGGTGCGCGAGGTCACCGGGCACCACCTGCCCGTCGAGGTCGCCCCGCGCCGCGAGGGCGACCCGGCCGAGTTGGTCGCATCCTCCGCACTGGCCCGCGACGAGCTGGGCTGGGTGCCGCAGAAGCCGACCCTGCACGACATGGTCGGGGATGCCTGGGCGTTCTACCGCACGCACATCCTGGGCCAGTCATGACCAACCCGAGCAGCGATGTCGCCGAGCGGGCCGCGGCCGGCTTCTCCGCGCAGTTCGGTGCCCAGGCCACCGGCCGCTGGGCCGCCCCTGGGCGGGTCAACCTGATCGGTGAGCACACCGACTACAACGAAGGCTTCGTGCTGCCCTTCGCCCTGCCGATGCGCACCGTCGTCGCCGCCGACCGGCAGGACGGCGAGCACTGGACGGTCTGGTCCGAACTCTCCGGCGAGTCGATCACCTTCGGCGCCGACGACGTCGCCGAGCCGGGTCGCGTCTCCGGCTGGGGCGCGTACGTCGCGGGTGTGGTCTGGGCGCTACGCGAGGCCGGTCACCCGGTGCCCGGCGCCCGGCTGGCGATCGCCTCCGACGTGCCGCTGGGCGCCGGGCTCTCCTCCTCGGCCGCGCTGGAGTCGGCAGTGCTGGCCGCCCTGCTCGACCTCGGCGAGTTGGAGCTCGCCCCGGAACTGCAACCCCGGCTGGCGCAACGGGCGGAGAACGTCTACGTGGGCGCGCCGACAGGCATCATGGACCAGTCCGCGGCGATCCGCTGCCGCGCCGGGCACGCCCTCTTCCTGGACTGTCGGGACGAGTCGGTCGAGCACATCCCGTTCGACCTCGACGCCGACGGGCTGGCTGTGCTGGTCATCGACAGCCGCGCGCCGCACCGCCACGCCGACGGGGAGTACGCGGCCCGCCGTCGCTCCTGCGAGGCCGGGGCCAACGCGCTCGGTGTCACCGCGCTGCGGGACGTGAGCATCGACCAGCTCGACGCCGCGCTGGCACGGCTCGACGACGAGGAGACCCGGCGACGGGTCCGGCACGTGGTGACCGAGGACCAGCGCGTACTGGACACGGTGGCGTTGCTCCGCGCCGCCCGGGTCCGAGACATCGGCCCGCTGCTGACCGCCTCCCACGTCTCGATGCGCGACGACTTCGAGATCACCGTCCCGGAGATCGACACCGCGGTCGAGGCAGCGTTGGCAGCCGGCGCGCTGGGTGCCCGGATGACCGGCGGCGGCTTCGGCGGCTGCGTACTCGCGCTGATCGAGGCTGACAGTGCCGACGCGGTAGCCGCTGCCGTGTCCGACGCGTACGCGCAACGAGGTTTCACCGCCCCCGGCACCGTGACGGTCCTCCCCTCCCCCGGCGCCACCCGCCTGCCCTAACCCAACCCACCAACCCCACCCCCACCCCACCCGGGCCGGCGGTGATCAAGAGGTTTGCGTCAATTCGAGCCCGGAATCTGACGCGAACCTCTTGATCACCCGCCTCAGGCGGGCGGGGGTCGGGCGGAGGCGGCTGTGGAGATCGTGCTGATTCATGGATGTAGTGGCCTCGCCCAACGGGCGAGGCCACTACATCCTGGATCGAGCGCGTCTTGCGCGCGGGCGCGGGCAGCGCGGGCAGCGCGGGCAGCGCGGGCAGCGCGGGCAGCGCGGGTTGGGGTTAGCTCGCTTCGACGATCATGGCGGCGCCTACCGTGCGGTTGGTCGCCTCGTCGATGATGACGAAGCCGCCGGTGGTGCGGTTACGGCGGTACTCGTCGGCCAGCAGCGGCACTGTCGTGCGCAGTCGCACCCGACCGATCTCGTTGAGCCGCAGCTCGTCGGCGGACTCGTCGCGGTGCAGGGAGTTGATGTCCAGCCGGTAGTGCAACCCGCGCACGATCGCCCGTGCCGACCGGGTGGTGTGCTTGATCGCGTACCGGCCGCCGACCCGTAGCGGGGCCGTCTCGTCCATCCAGCAGACCATCGCCTCGATGTCCTGGGCCACCGCCGGAGCGTTGTTCGGCCGGCAGATCAGGTCACCCCGCGAGATGTCGATCTCGTCGGCCAGTCGTACCGTCACCGACATCGGCGGGAACGCCTCCGCGACCGGCCCGTCGGCGGTCTCCACGGCGGCGATCCGGCTGGTGAAGCCGGAGGGCAGCACCATCACCTCGTCGCCCGGCTTCAGCACGCCGGAGGCGACCTGGCCGGCGTAGCCGCGGTAGTCGGTGACAGTGGTGGACTGCGGACGGATCACGTACTGCACCGGGAACCGGACGTCGACCAGGTTGCGGTCGCTGGCGATGTGCACCCGCTCCAGGTGGTGCAGCAGCGACGGGCCCTCGTACCAGGGCATGTTGTCCGACCGGGTGACGATGTTGTCGCCGCGCAACGCGGAGACCGGAACCACTGTCAGATCCGGTACGTCGAGCTTCGCCGCGAACGCGGTGAACTCGTCGGCGATCCGCTCGTAGACCTCCTGCGACCAGTCGACGAGGTCCATCTTGTTGACACAGAGGACCAGGTGCGGCACCCGCAGCAGAGAGCAGAGGAACGCGTGCCGGCGGGACTGCTCGACGAGGCCCTTACGCGCGTCCACCAGGATCAACGCCAGGTCCGCCGTCGAAGCGCCGGTGACCATGTTGCGGGTGTACTGGATGTGGCCCGGGGTGTCGGCGATGATGAACTTGCGCCGGGGGGTGGCGAAGTACCGGTACGCCACGTCGATGGTGATGCCCTGCTCCCGCTCGGCACGCAGACCGTCGGTGAGCAACGCCAGGTTGGTGTATTCGTCACCGCGAGCCGCGCTGACCGCCTCCACGGCGGCCAACTGGTCGGTGAAGAGCGACTTGGTGTCGTAGAGCAGCCGCCCGATCAGGGTCGACTTCCCGTCGTCCACGCTGCCGGCGGTGGCGAACCGCAGCAGGTCCATCGGCCGGGCCTCCGGCCCGGCGCCGGCAACAGCCCGCGCGTCCGCGCTCGCGGCGGCCACGATCTCGGTACTCATCAGAAGTAGCCCTCCCGCTTGCGGTCCTCCATGGCGGCCTCGCTGACCCGGTCGTCACCACGGGTGGCGCCGCGCTCGGTGATCCGGGTGGCCGCCACCTCCTCGATGACCTTCTCCACGGTGTCCGCGTCGGAGCGGACCGCGGCGGTGCAGGAGGCGTCGCCGACGGTGCGGTAGCGCACCTGCGCCTTGAACCGCTCCTCACCCGCGCGGGGGCGGAAGAACTCGTTGACTGCGTAGAACATGCCGTCCCGTTCGATCACCTCGCGCTCGTGCGCGTAGTAGATCGACGGCAGCGGGATGCGTTCCCGGGCGATGTAGTGCCACACGTCCAGCTCGGTCCAGTTGGACAGCGGGAAGACCCGGATCGACTCGCCCGGGTGGTGCCGGCCGTTGTACAGCGACCACAGCTCCGGCCGCTGGTTCTTCGGGTCCCACTGACCGAACTCGTCGCGGAAGCTGAACACCCGCTCCTTCGCCCGGGCCTTCTCCTCGTCCCGGCGGGCGCCACCGAACAGCGCGTCGAAGCGGTGCTTCTCCACCGCGTCCAGCAGCACCGGTGTCTGGATCCGGTTGCGCATGCCGTCACCGGACTCCCGGACCATGCCGCTGGCCAGGGCCTCCGGCACGCTCGCCACCACGAGGTGCAACCCCAGCTCGGCGACCCGTTGGTCGCGGTATTCCAGGACCTCGGGGAAGTTGTGCCCGGTGTCGACGTGCATCACCGGGAAGGGGATGTTGGCGGGGGCGAACGCCTTCTGCGCGAGCCGCAGCATGACGATCGAATCCTTGCCACCGGAGAAGAGCATCACCGGGCGTTCCATCTCGGCGACCACCTCGCGCATCACGAAGATGCTCTCCGCTTCCAAGGCGTCCAGGTGGGAGACCTGGTACGCCGCGGGGGTGGTCATGACACCGGCTCGATTCGCTCGCTCATCCGATTTCCAGACCTTTCCGGTCGGACATGTCAAGAAAGTGCGCTCAGGCTACCCGGAATGTTTCTGCAACGCTGCAAGCAACCGGGTGGCGAGATCCTTGCGGCAGACCAGGAGGTCGGGCAGCCGCGGATCCGCCTCGTTGTATTTCAGCGCAGAACCGTCGATCCGGGAAGCGTGCAGTCCGGTGGCCGTCGCCACAGCGATCGGGGCCGCCGAGTCCCACTCGTACTGCCCACCTGCGTGGATGTACGCGTCCACCTCGCCGGTGACCACTGCGGCGATTTTCGCGCCGGCCGAGCCCATCGGCACCAGGTGCGCCCCGACGTCCTCGGCCAGATCGGTCAGGAAGACCGGCGGACGGCTCCGGCTCGCGGCCAGGCGGATCTTCCGCTCGCCGGCCGTCGCCGCCTCCACTGTCATCGGCGGGTACGCCGGCGGGTAGTCGGTGCCCAGCACCCGGTGCTGCGCCGGCAACCCCACGGCCCCGGCGACGAGCCCGTGCGGGCTCGGCGCGTTGCGCGCCCAGAGCGCCACGTGCACCGCCCAGTCCGAGCGGCCCTCCTCGGAGAACTCCCGGGTGCCGTCCAACGGGTCGATGATCCACACCCGGTCCGCGTTCAGCCGGGACACCGCTCCGGTGTTGACCTCCGCGGCCCAGGCCAACCGCGACCCTTCGTCCTCCTCGGAGAGCACCGCGTCACCCGGACGCCACTTCGCCAACTCCGTGCGGATCAGGTCGTGCGACACCTTGTCCCCGGCCGACTTCAGCGCACCGGCGTCGGCGAAACCCATCTCCGTGCGCAGGTCGAGCAGCGCCTGCCCGGCCCGGGACGCCAACCATCGGGCGAACGCGCCATCGATCATCGGAGGACTGCTCATCTGTCCGCTCCCGTCGCCTCGCCGCGCTGCCCGCACGGGCCGATCCGCCGCGACTCGCGTCGCCGGTCGCGGCACGCTGAAAGGCGCAGACTACCGGCCCGCCGTTTCCGATCCGGGTACGCCCCGCCCGGCTCAGCCGCCGTGGTAGAGGTTCTGGGTCGGCTCCACGCCCTTGACGATCACCGACTCCACCATGTCGGCGGCCCGGTCCACCAGGAAATCCAACTCCTTGCGCTCGGCCGCGCCAAAATCCGACAGCACGTAATCCGCCGGATCCTGCCGCCCCGGCGGTCGGCCGACGCCGAACCGCACCCGGGCGTAGTCCTTGGTCCCCAACGACTTCGACATCGAGCGCAGGCCGTTGTGCCCGCCCTCGCCGCCGCCGAACTTGACCCGCACCTGGCCGAAGCCGATGTCCAGCTCGTCATGCACCGCGATCACCTGAGCGGCCGGCACCTTGTAGAACTGCGCCAGGGCAGCGACCGGCCCACCGGACAGGTTCATGTACGTCAGTGGCTTGACCAGTACCAGCTTCGGCCCACCGAACCCCAGCCGCGCCTCGGCCACCTCGGCCACCGCCCGCTTGTGCCGGCCGAAACGCGCACCCACCCGCCCGGCCAGCAGTTCCGCCACCATGAACCCGACGTTGTGCCGGTTGCCGGCGTACTCCCGGCCCGGGTTGCCCAGGCCGACCACCAGCCATGGCCCCGCCTCGTCTGTCACGACCCGTCCTCTCCGACGCCCAACGCAGCGACTCCCGATATGCCGACAGGCGCCCCCGGAACATCCGGGGACGCCTGTCGCACAGTACGAACCGATCAGGCCTCGGTGCGCGCCTCGGTCGTCTCGGCGCCCTCGGCCGGGGCCTCGTCCGCGCCCTCGGAGCCCTCGGTGGTCTCGCCGACCTCGGCCTCGGCCTCGTCGGTGGCAACCTCGACGTCGGGCAGCGTCGCCTCGAGCTGCTCGGCGGTCGGGGCGGCGGTCACCGACGCGACGGTCAGATCCGAGTCGGCGGCCAGCTCGACGCCGGAGGGCAGCGTGACATCGCCGGCGGTCACCTGGGTGCCCGCCTCCATGCCCTCGATCGACGCCTCGAGGTGGTCCGGAACCTTGGTGGCGTCCGCGGTCACCGACAGGGTGTCGTGGTCGTGCACGATCAGGGTGTCCCGGGCGGCCTCGCCGGTCAGCTGGACCGGGACCTCGACGGTGACCTTCTCGCCCCGGCGGACCAGGATCAGGTCGACGTGATCGAAGGTGTCGCGGATCGGGTCACGCTGGATCGCCTTCGGCAGCGCCAGCACCTGGGTGCCGTCGGTGATGTCGATCGCGAAGAGCTGGTTGGCACCGCCCTTGCGGATCGCGGCGGCGAACTCCCGCGACGGCAGCGCGATGTGCTTCGGCTTCTCGCCGTGGCCGTACAGCACGGCGGGCACCTTGCCGGCCCGGCGGGTACGGCGGGCACCACCCTTGCCGAACTCGGTACGGGGCTCGGCGCTGATCTTTACCTCGGACACGGGGAAACTCCTGATGCTTTTCGCTGCGGCGGCTTGTCGTCTAACGGTGCTGGGCGAGGGGCTCGCTGGGGCTCATGCGTCATGAACGACTGCCCGGAGCACCGCGTCGATGACGGTGCCTCCGTGCGGCGCTTTTCAGCGGCCCGCCGGGCACCCTCGCCGTGGCAACCGCACCAGTCTACCCGAGCTGTTTCCAGGGTTTCCGGCAGTCCCCGATCACGGCTCAGGACCGGCGCGTCGGTGGCGCTCCCACCAGCGTGCCGGCCCCGTTTCCGCCAGTTTGCCAGCCCCGCCCCCCACCGGCACGCCGAGTGGGGAAACGGGGCTCAGGCTCAGCTCAGGCCACCGAAGAGGGTGGTCACCGAACCGTCGTCGAAGACTTCGCGGATCGCCCGCGCCAGCAGCGGCGCGATCGACAGCACGGTGAGCTTGTCCAGTTGCTTCTCCGGCGGGAGCGGCAGGGTGTTCGTCACCACGATCTCGCTGATCGAGCTGTTCTTCAGCCGCTCGGTGGCCGGGTCGGACAGCAGCGCGTGGGTGGACGCGACAACGATCTCCGCCGCGCCCGACTCCTTGAGGATGTCCGCGGCCTTGGCGATGGTGCCACCGGTGTCGATCATGTCGTCGACGATCAGGCAGACCCGGCCTTCCACCTCGCCGACGACCCGGTTCGCCACTACCTGGTTCGGCTTCATCGGGTCACGGGTCTTGTGGATGAACGCCAGCGGGCACCCGCCCAACCGGTCGGTCCACCGCTCGGCCACCCGCACCCGCCCCGAATCCGGTGCCACCACCGTCATCGGCCGGCCGGCGTACTTGTGCTCCACGTACTCGGCGAGGATGTCCATCGCGAAGAGGTGGTCCACCGGGCCGTCGAAGAAGCCCTGGATCTGCGCGGTGTGCAGGTCGACGGTGAGGATGCGGTTCGCGCCGGCGGTCTTCAGCAGGTCGGCCACCAGGCGGGCCGAGATCGGCTCCCGACCGCGGTGCTTCTTGTCCTGGCGGGCGTACGGGTAGAACGGCAGCACCACGGTGATCCGCTTGGCCGACCCCCGCTTCAGCGCGTCCACCATGATCAGGGTCTCCATGACCCAGGTGTTAACCCCGTGCGTGACGGACTGGACCACGAAGGCGTCCGAACCACGTACCGAGTCCTTGAACCGTACGAAGATCTCGCCGTTGGCGAACTCGTACGCGTCGGCGGGCGTCGGCGCGACGCCGAGCACCTCGCCGATCTCCTTGGCCAACTCCGGAAAGCCACGTCCGGAAAAGAGCATCAGGCTTTTGCGGTTTTCGGCGACGATGCTGCCCATGGGCCCGTCTGCTCCCGTTATGTCGGCGGTACCCGACCCGGTGGTGGTGGGTCGGGGACTATTCGGTTGCAGTATCTCCCGCGCCGGATGCGCCGCCCACCGTCTCGGTCGCCCCGTGGATTGCCTCACTGTGGCTTGCGGCACCAGTCGTACCGGCCACACCCTTCGCGTCGCGGGCCCGCTGCGCCGCCTCCGCCGCGGCAGTGCCGGCGCGTCGCTTGACGACCCAGCCCTCGATGTTGCGCTGGCGAGCCCGGGCGACGCCCATCGCCCCTGCCGGCACATCGTCGACGATCACCGAACCAGCCGCCGTGTACGCCCCGTCGCCCACCTCGACCGGCGCCACGAACATGTTGTCCGCACCGGTCCGCGCGTGGCTGCCGATCACCGTGCGGTGCTTGTTGACCCCGTCGTAGTTCACGAAGACGGACGCGGCACCGATGTTGGTCTGCTCGCCGATCGTCGCGTCGCCGACGTACGTCAGGTGCGGCACCTTCGCGCCGGCACCGATCTGCGAGTTCTTCACCTCGACGAACGTGCCGACCTTCGCCTTCTCGGCCAGCTGGGCGGCCGGCCGCAGGTACGCGTACGGCCCGACGGTCGCGCCCGCTCCCACCTCGGCGCCGACGGCGTGACTGCGGATCACCGACGCGGCGGGGCCGACGATCGTGTCTATCAGGGTGACGTCCGGCCCGATCAGCGCGCCCGCGCCGATCACCGTGCCGCCGCGCAACTGGGTGTTCTGGTCGATCACCGCGTCCCGGTCCAGCGCGACCGTCACGTCGATCCAGGTGGTGGCGGGGTCGAGCAGGCTCACCCCGGTGCGCATCCACGCCTCGTTGATCCGGTCGCGCAGCAGCCGACGCAGCGTGGCCAGCTCCACCCGGTCGTTGCAGCCCAACGTCTCGACGTGGTCCACGGCGACGTGCACCGCCACCGGCTCGCCGGCGGAACGAAGCAGACCGAAGACGTCGGTCAGGTACTCCTCGCCCTGGTCGTTGTCGGTGGAGAGCTTGCCCAGCGCCTCGCGCAGCCGCACCGCGTCGAACGCGTAGATGCCGGCGTTGATCTCCCGGATCGCGCGCTGCGTCGGGTCGGCGTCGCGCTCCTCGACGATCTGCTCCAGGCGCCCGTCGGCGTCCCTGACGATCCGCCCGAGGCCGGTCGGGTCGGGCACCTCGGCGGCCAGCACCGTGGCCGCGGCACCGGCCTCCTCGTGGGCGGTCACCAGCGCGCCCACCGTCTCCGGCCGCAGCAGGGGCACGTCACCGTTGATCACCACGACGGTGCCGGCACCTTCCGGTACGGCCTCCAGCGCGATCCGTACGGCATGGCCGGTGCCGAGCTGCTCGGCCTGGAGCACCGGAGTGGCGTCCGGGGCGATCTCGGACAGGTGCGCCCGCACCTGGTCGGCGCCGTGCCCCACCACGACGACGGTGCGGTCCGCGCCCAACGGGGCGGCGGCGCTCAGCACGTGACCGAGGAGCGTCCGGCCGAGCAGGGGGTGCAGCACCTTGGGCAGTGTCGACTTCATCCGCTTGCCCTCACCGGCGGCAAGCACGACGACGGTACGGAGGTGGGGCTGGGGCACGACGTGGCTCCCGTCGGGACGGCGGACACTCTCGCGGCCATGCTAGCCGCGAGGCCCGGCACGTTCCCCTCTTACCCCCACCAGGCCCTAAAAGGGACGCAGGTGGGCAGCTCGGCCGCCAGGGTTCGAACCTGAAATACGGGTACCAAAGACCCGGGTGTTGCCAATTACACCACGGCCGATCACCGACGCGAGCACGTCGCACGAGGGATGGACACCCCGCCGCTACACCTTAGCGCCCCGGCCCTCGGGCGCCAGCGCTCATCCCACCGCACGGCGAGCGGTCGATGCCGTGAACGGACCAGGGGTGGTCGGCCCGCACCTCGGCCACCCTCGGACCGGGTCGGCCGAGTCTGCGCCACCGGACCGTTTGACCTGCGACTTCACATAGTTAAGCGAAGGCGATTCCAAACTTCCAGATGCGATCTATGGTGCCGTAAGTTACGGTGACGTAGGCGTAACTTAGTGATCGTCACCATCCCCCTGCGAGGTCCCATGTCCACTGCTGTACTCGATCCCAACACCGCCGGATCCGGCCCCAAACCACTCACCGACGGCAGCCAGTCCCCCGGCATCCTGGCCGCCCTCTGGGCTTTCGTGGTGATCCCCTTCGTCGCTCTGCTGGTCGCCGTTCCGGTGGCGTGGGGCGGCTGGCTCGGCTGGACCGACGTGATCATCGGCCTCGTCTGGTACGTCGTCTCCGGGCTCGGCATCACCGTCGGCTTCCACCGCTACTTCACCCACGGCTCGTTCAAGGCCAAGCGGTGGCTGCGGGTGACTCTGGCGGTCGCGGGTTCGCTGGCGGTACAGGGCGAGATCATTCAGTGGGTCGCCGACCACCGGCGCCACCACGCGTTCTCCGACCTGGAGGGTGACCCGCACTCGCCGTGGCGCTTCGGCACCAGCTTCTGGGCGTTGACCCGGGGCCTGTTCCACGCACACGTGGGCTGGCTCTTCCGCCGGGAGCTGTCCAACCGCGGGCGTTTCGCACCGGACCTCATCGCCGACCGGGACATCAGCCGGGTCGACCGACTCTTCCCCGCGCTGGTGGCCATCTCGCTGCTCGGCCCGGCGCTGATCGGCGGCCTGGTGACCTGGTCCTGGCAGGGCGCGCTGACCGCGTTCTTCTGGGCCGGGCTGGTCCGGATCGGCCTCCTGCACCACGTCACCTGGGCGATCAACTCGGTGTGCCACGTCTACGGTGAGCGTCCGTTCGCGATGCGCCAGGGCGACCGCGCGTCGAACTTCTGGCCGCTGGCGATCCTGTCGTTCGGCGAGAGCTGGCACAACCTGCACCACGCCGACCCGACCAGCGCCCGGCACGGCGTGTTGCGCGGTCAGGTGGACATCTCCGCCCGGGTGATCTGGTTGTTCGAGAAGACCGGCGCGGCAACACAGGTGCGCTGGCCAAAGCCCGAGCGCCTCGCCGCCAAGCTGGTGAAGCCGGTCGCACCCCGCTGAAACCGGGCGGTGCACGAGGATGCCGCCTGGCAGGATGGCCGGGTGACCGAGCCATGCGGGGGCACCAGGCGGCTCGGTGGGCGGGAGCCGAGCCCGATCCGGGTACGGTCGAACGGCGCGTCAGGGCGGTCGAACCGCCCGACAGTTAGGCGACGACGTGAACGGGCACAGCGGAGGAACCATTCCACGGCAGGGCGTCACCGAGCGCCAGCGAGGCGGCGACATGCCTGAGGTCAGCGACGAGGCGGCGGCAGCTGTCGGCGGCCGACGGGCGACGCCGACGGCGGCACCGAAAGCCAAACCTCCCTCCCGGATCCGCATGTCGGCGGCCCAACGCCGGGAACAGTTGATCGCGACCGGCCGGCAACTCTTCGCGGAACGCGGTTTCGACGCCACCTCCATCGAGGAGGTGGCGGCCCGCGCCAAGGTCTCCAAGCCGGTGGTGTACGAGCACTTCGGTGGCAAGGAAGGGCTCTACGCGGTGGTGGTGGACCGGGAGGTCCGGGCCCTGCTCGACCGGATCACCACGGCGTTGACCGCCGGGCATCCGCGGGAGCTCCTGGAACAGGCGGCGCTCGCCCTGCTGACCTACATCGAGGAGGAGACCAGCGGTTTCCGGGTGCTGGTCCGCGAGTCGCCGCTGATGTCCGGCACGGCCACCTTCAGCAGCGTCATGAACGACGTGGCGCACCAGGTCGAGCACATCCTGGGCGCCGAGTACAAGAGCCGCGGGTACGACCCGAAGCTCGCCGAGCTGTACTCGCAGGCGCTTGTCGGCATGGTGGCGTTGACCGGTCGCTGGTGGTTGGAGGTGCGTAAGCCGCGCAAGGAGACGGTGGCGGCGCACCTCGTCAACCTGGCCTGGAACGGGTTGTCGCACCTGGAGGCCAAGCCGACGCTGATCACCGCGCGGCGCAACTGACCCCGATCAGCGGCGGTGCACGTCGGCCACCGGGTGCTTACGGTGCTCCAACTCCGCCTCGGCGGATTCCGGTGGGCCGACCTTGTCGTAGAGGCCGGTGCCGAGCAGGATCAGGCCGAACAGCATCGACACGATCACTGTCGACATCGAGAAGTTGAGAAAGTTCCCTCCGGTCTGCAGCACCGACATCATCAGGATGCTGGTCACCAGGAACACCACGCCCGCCGTGAGGTTCATGTAGTGGCCGAGGTTGGTACGCCGCGAGGCCCCGATGATCAGAACGACCCCGAAGACCACCGAGGCCAGTGAGAAGGCCAGGTTGGTCCGGAGCCCGAGGGCCCAGGTGCTGTTACGGGCGAAGAGCGGATCCCCGATCGTCTCGGCGACGCCCCACACGCCGAAGACCAGGATGTAGACGCCGATCAGCCCGGAGAGGACCCGGTAGAGCGGCCGTGCCGGATGGTTGACCGGAAAATGCGGCATACCCAGACCCCCTGAAGTGACCGTTTCAGGGGAATTGTCGCCCAGGGTAGACCCAACTGTCCGAAGAACCCCGATGCCGGAAGCGTCCGCCGAATGGCTGGACCAGGTCAGGTTTTCCGCCGGAGCCCGAGCTGCGCAGGGATCAAGCCTGACCGCCCGGAGCACCAGGTGCGCCGCAGACCCACCAGGTAGTGCTCGAACACCGCGTACGCCGGCACCCAGGGGAACCGCGCCGATCCCGTCACACTCACCCGATCAC
>NZ_JBEYSL010000146.1:0-13857 GCF_040642735.1 Micromonospora sp. NPDC047753
TCCCTCCGGGGGGGGGGTTTTCCCCCCCCCTGGCCCCCACCCCGCCCGCCGGGGGCCCCCCCCCCGGGCGGCCGCTCGCACCGCCCCCGTTCAGGCCACCGGAGTCGCGGTGCCGGTGGTGCGGGCGAGCCGCTGGTGCGCGCGGATCACCTCGGCGTAGCGCAGACCGCTGGCCTTCACCGTCCGGCGCTGGGTGGCGTAGTCGACGTGCACCAGCCCGAAGCGCTTGTCGTAGCCGTACGCCCACTCGAAGTTGTCCAGCAGTGACCAGACGAAGTAGCCGTCCAGGGGAACCCCTCGGGCCACCGCCGACGCGCACGCGGCCAGGTGCTGCTCCAGGTGGTCGGTGCGTTCCTTGTCCTCGACAGTGCCGTCCGGGGTGACCTCGTCCGGCCACGCCGAGCCGCTCTCGGTGACGATGATCCGGCCCGGCCGGTACTCCTCGTGCACGTCGACGAGCAGCCGCTCCAGGCCCGCCGGGTACATCTCCCAGCCCATCGCGGTCTCCACCGAGCCGGGCACCGGCACCTGCTTCGCGAACGGCGCCGGACCTGTCGGATCGTCGACCACCAGCTGACGGAAGTAGTAGTTCACCCCGAGGAAGTCCGTCGGCGTGGCGATCACTGCCAGGTCGTCGCCGCGTACCGGCGGCTCGACCCCGTACGTGGCGATCATGTCGGCGGGGTAGCCGCGCCCGTGGATCGGGTCCAGCCACCACCTGTTGACGTGCCCGTCGGCCCGGCGGGCCGCCGCGACGTCCTCGGGTCGGTCGGTCGCCGCCTCGATCGGGCTGAGGTTGACGACCAGGCCCACCGAGGCCGGCCGGGCGGCGTTGGCGCGGATCGCCTGGGTGGCCAGGCCGTGCCCGAGCAGCACGTGGTGCGAGGCGTGCACGGCGCGGGTGAGGTCGCGCTCGCCGGGGGCCATGTTGCCCTCCAGGTGCCCGATCCAGCACACGCAGAGCGGCTCGTTGACGGTGCACCAGTCGGTCACGCGGTCACCGAGGCGGCCGGCGACGACCGCCGCGTAGTCGGCGAACGCCTCGGCGGTGGCCCGCTCCGGCCAACCGCCGGAGTCCTGCAGAACCTGCGGCAGATCCCAGTGGTAGAGCGTGACGAACGGTCGGATCCCGTCGGTGAGCAACGTGTCGACGAGCCTGTCGTAGAAGTCCAGCCCGCCGGCGTTGACCCGCCCGACGCCGTCGGGCATGACCCGGGGCCAGGCCACCGAGAAACGGTACGTGTCCACGCCGAGTCGGCGCAGCAACGCCAGGTCCTCCGGCCACCGGTGGTAGTGGTCGCAGGCCACCGCGCCGGTGTCGCCGTTGTCGACGTTGCCGGGTGTCGCCGAGAAGGTGTCCCAGATGGACGGTGCCCTGCCGTCGACGTCGACGGCCCCCTCGATCTGGTACGCCGCCGTGGCGACACCCCAGAGGAAGTCGGGTGGCAGCTTGGACAGGTCGGGCACGGGTCGGTTCTCCTCTGGGGTTGGATGACTCACTTGACCGCACCGGCGGTGAGGCCGGCGACGAAGTAGCGCTGCAGGGCCAGGAACCCGACGACGACCGGGATGCTGACCACCAGCGAGGCGGCCATGATCTGGTTCCAGTAGACGTTGAACTGGGTGGAGTAGCCCTGCAGGCCGACGGCCAGGGTGCGGCTGCCCTCGTCGGTCATCACCGACGCGAAGAGCACCTCACCCCACGCGGTCATGAACGCGTACACGGTGACCGCGACCACGCCGGGCACGGCGGCCGGCAGGATGACCTGGAACAGGGTGCGCAGCGGACCGGCGCCGTCGACCTGCGCCGCCTCGTCCAGACCCCGGGGGATCGAGTCGAAGTAGCCGACCAGCATCCAGATCGAGAACGGCAACGAGAAGGTCAGGTACGTGATGACCAGGCCGGTGCGACTGGCGTACAGCTCGATGCCGGTGGCGTTGCCCAGGTTGACGTAGATGAGGAACAGCGGCAGCAGGAACAGGATGCCGGGGAACATCTGCGTGGACAGCACGGTCACCGAGAAGACACCGCGACCGCGGAACCGGTAGCGGCTCACCGCGAACGCGGCGAAGATGGCCACCGCCACCGAGCAGACCGCCGCGATGCTCGACACCACCAGGCTGTTCACCAGGTACCGGGCCAGCGGCACGGTGCTCCACATGTCGATGAACGGTTGCAGGGTGGGCCGGCTGGGCCACCAGGTGAAGCCGTTCTGCACGTCCTGCAACGGCTTGGCCGCCGAGGTGACCATGACGTAGAGCGGGATGACGACGAAGAGGGTGAGCAGGGTCAGCACGATGCGCCGGCCCCAGCGCTCGCCGGCGGTCTCACGCATGGTCGTCCCTCCGACGGTTGGTGATCAGCAGGTACGCGGCCGAGACGACCAGCAGGAACAGCAGCAGCGCCACCGACATCGCCGACCCGGAGCCGAAGTCCCAGGTCTTGAAGGAGCTGCGGTAGATGTGGATGGAGATCAGGTCGGCCTGCTCCGGCGCGGAGCCGCCGAACAGCACGAACGGGGTGTTGAAGTCGTTGAACGTCCACAGGAACAGCACCAGCAGCAGCACCAGGTTGACCGGCCGCAGCATCGGCAGGGTGACCGAGCGCAGTCGGCGCCAGAACCCGGCGCCGTCGATCGCGGCGGCCTCGTACAGCTCACCGGGCACGTTCTGCAACCCGGCCATCAGGCACAGGAACGCGAACGGCCAGTTACGCCAGACCGACACCACCAGCAGGGACCAGAAGCTGTTGTCGCCGATCAACCAGAACGGCCGTTCGTTCATCAGCCCGAGCTGGTCCACGAGCACGTGGTTGACCAGGCCGGTGTCACGTTGCAGCAGGAAGCTCCAGGTGATCACGGCGGCGTAGACCGGCAGCGCGTACGGGGTGAGGAACAGCGCCCGCAGGATCGCGCGTCCCCGGAACGGCCGTTGCAGGACGACCGCCGCCGAGATGCCGAGCAGCCAGGCGAACCCGACCGAGAGCAGGCTGTAGGCCAGGGTGACCCAGAACGAGTGCAGCAGTTCCTTGCCGGCGGCGCTGTTCAGGTCGAGTGTCGCCCGGTAGTTCTCCAGCCCGACGAAGGGCGCGGTGGACCAGTCGCGGATGTGGAACTGGGTCAGCTCCAGCAGGCTCATCCAGACCCCGACGACCATCGGGATCACGTGGATGGCGAGTTCCAGCACGACGGCCGGTGCGAGCAGCAGGTACGGCAGAAGTGAGCGGCGGGGGCCGCGGGGCCGGCGGGCCGGCTTCCGGGTCGGTGATCCGGCCCGGGATTCGCGTCGGTCGGCGTCCGGCGCGGTGGTGCTGGTTGCCATCAGGGTCCTCTCGGAGGCGGTGGCCGTGGTCGGGTTCAGCACCCGACCACGGCCACCGGTCACGCCTCGGTCAGCGCATCTTCTGCTGCGCGTCGGTCAGCTTGGCCTTCACCGAAGCCTCGGTGACCGGCTTGCCGCTGGCCGCGTCGGCGAACAACTCCTTCATCGCGGTGCCGACCAGGGTCTCGAAGGTGCTCTCATCGGGCACCTGCGGCAGCGGGGCCGCGGTCGTGACCAGGGTCTCCTGGATGGTCTTCTGCTCCGTCGCGCTGAACGCCGGGTCGGAGGCCGCGGTCTTCACCGCCGGCAGCGAGCCGTACGTCTTGTTGAGGAGCGTCTGCTCCTCGTCGCTGGTCATGAACTTGACGAAGCTCAGCGCGCCGTCCTTGTTCTTGGTGTGCTTGAAGACCGCCATGTTGATCCCGGCGACCATGCTGTTGACCTTCTTGCCGCCGGCCGGCGGGCTGGCCAGGAACGGCACCGGGGCCACCCCGTACGCGTCGGCGGGCATGTTCTGCGTCTTCAGGTTCGACCCGGCGGACTGCCACAGCAGCATGGCGGCCTTGCCGTTGGCGAAGTCGGAGACCGACTGGTTCTGCGCGTATTCGGCGTTGCTCGGGTTGGTGATCTTGTCGGCGGCCATGAAGTCGATGTACCGCTTGATCGCCGACACGTTCTGCGGGGTGTCGAAGGTCGGCTTGCCGGCCGAGTCGAACCACTCGCCGCCGTACTGCTGGCTGAAGGTGAACGCGTGGTGGGCGTTCTCCGACGGGTTGGCGCCCTCGATCGCCAGGCCCCACTTGCCGCCGGTGCTCAGCTTCTTGCCGTACTCGACGACCTGCTCCCAGGTGGTGGGCGGCGCGGTGATGCCGGCGTCGGCGAACGACTTCTTGTTGTAGTACAGGCTGTACGCCATGCTGTAGAGCGGCACGGCGGCCGGCGGCTTGCCCGGGGCGCCGGCGGCGGCGAGCGCGGCGGGCACGATCCGGTCCTTGCCCCCGACGGCCTGCAGGGCGGCGTCGTCGAACTCGACCAGCGCGCCGGTGGCCTGCAACGACGCCGACCAGGTGTTGCCGATGTTGACCACGTCCGGGCCCTTGCCGGAGGCGGCGGCGGCCAGCAGGCGGTTGAGCAGATCCGACCAGGGGACCACCTCGACGGTGACCTTGATCCCGGTCTGCTTCTCGAACTTGTCCAACTCCGGCTGGAGGATGGTCTTGTCGGCCTCCAGGCTGGCGCCCTGGTTGCTGGCCCAGTAGGTGAGCGTCTTGGGTGATGCGGCGGAGTCGTCGCCGGAGCCTCCGCAGGCGGTCAGCGAGGCGGCCGCCAGTACGGCGGCGGTGAATATCCCGAGGTGTCGTCTCGACACGGGTCAGCCCTTCCGGTGCGTGGTGGGGGTCCGCCGGTCTTCGTCACCGATAGGGGTCGGGTGACGGGGGCCGGCCGCGGACAGGGTTCGGGGGTGCGCCGTCGGGGTCCGTCGGCGTTTCCCGGGAGTTACATCACGGCTTAATTTATGTCGTCATTAAAGTTGCTGGCAGGTGGGTCGTCAAGCACGAGGCGGTTACAGTCGCCTCGAACGGCCGACGGGAACGAGGTGACGAGTGGAGCTGGCGCGTGCCACCAACCGCAGCGTGCGGTTGCGCAACCGGTCCGCCCTGCTGACCAAGCTCTTCCTGGACGGCCTGCTCACCCGGCAGGACCTGGTGCGCAGCACCGGGCTGAGCCAACCCGCGGTCAGCAACGTGGTGGCCGACATGATCGACGAAGGGCTGGTCGCCGAGGCCGGCGCCGCCGAGTCCGACGGCGGCCGGCCCAGCATGTTGCTGCGGATCGCGCCCCGCTTCGCCTTCGTGATCGGCGTGGACGTCGGCGAGACCCGGGTCCGGGTGGAGCTGTTCGACTTCGCGATGACCCTGCTGGCCAGCATCGAGTACCCGCTCGACCCGGCCCGTACCGAGCCCGACCTGGTGGCCGGGCACGTGCTGGCCGGCATCGACGCGGTCACCGGCCAGGCCGGGGTGACCGCCGGCGACGTGCTCGGCGTCGGCATCGGCGTCTCCGGCGTGGTCGAGCAGGGCACCGAGGCCGTCGTGCACGCCCAGGCCCTCGGCTGGGACCGGGTGCCGCTGGAGCGTCTGATCGGGGCCGGCACCGACCTGCCGCTGCACATCGACAACGGCGCGAAGACCCTGGGCCAGGCCGAGATGTGGTTCGGTGCCGGCCGGGGCGCCCGGCACGCCGTCTTCGCACTGGTCGGCTCCGGTGTCGGCGCGTCGGTGGTGACCAACGGCGCCACCTACCGGGGCGCGTCCAGCAGCGCGGGGGAGTGGGGGCACACCACCCTGGTGTACGGCGGCCGGGTCTGCCGGTGCGGCGCGCGCGGTTGCCTGGAGGCGTACGTGGGGGCGGAGGCGATCATCGACCGCTACCGCGAGGCGCGCCGGGGTCGACAGGTGCCGGGCGAGGACGAGGAGTCTCAGATCGCCGCGCTGGTCGCCGCCGCCGAGACCTCGGCCACCGCCCGACGGGTCCTGGAGGAGACCGCGGGTTACCTCGGTGCCGGGGTGGCGAACCTGATCAACCTGTTCAACCCGGAGCGCGTGGTGCTCGGCGGCTGGGCGGCGATGGCCCTCGGCGACCTGCTGCCGGCCGTGCGGGAGGCTGCCGGCCGGCAGGCGCTGCGCCAGCCGTACGAGCAGGCGTCGATCGAGCTGTGCCGGCTCGGGGTGGACGCGGTGGCGTTGGGCGCGGCAACCCTCCCGATCGCCCGCTTCCTCACCGAGGGTGGCGTCCGACGCTGACGGAGCACGACTCCGCAGGCCGACGGCAAATTACCCAAAAAGAATCCTCGGGATAAATAACGAAGTTATAGATCGATGTCTTGACGCCGCCGCAATCTCGCCGCAACACTCCTACGAGAGCGCTCTCCTCCCCGCGGCACCGCGTCGGCGGCACCATCCACGGCGTCACGGGCGAGTCCGATCCCATCCGTGCGGCAACCCGTAACCCCCTATCGACAGGCGATGTCATGACATCTCGTGCTACATCCGTACGCCCGCGTCCCCGGGCCGTGCGCCACCTGCTCGTCGGGCTCACCGTGGCCCTGGTCGCGGCGCTCACGCCGACCGGAGCCACCGCACCCGCGCAGGCCGCCCCCGTCCTGCTGTCCCAGGGCCGTACGGCCACCGCCTCGTCCACCGAGAACGGCGGAACCCCCGCCGCCGCCGCTGTCGACGGCAACACCGGCAGCCGCTGGTCCAGCGCGTTCAGCGACCCGCAGTGGCTCCAGGTCGACCTGGGCGCCCGCGCCACCATCACCCAGGTCAACCTGCTCTGGGAGGGCGCCTACGGCCGGGCCTTCCAGCTCCAGACCTCCGACAACGGGTCCACCTGGACCACGATCTACTCGACCACCACCGGCACCGGCGGCACCCAGAACCTCACCGTCTCCGGCGCCGGCCGCTACGTCCGCATGTACGGCACCGCCCGCGGCACCGGCTACGGCTACTCGCTCTGGGAGTTCCAGGTCTACGGCGAGAGCGGCGGCACCAACGAGCCCCCGGTGACGCCCACCGACCCGTACAACCCGAACCTCGGGTCGAACACGTTCGTCTTCGACCCGAGCACCCCGACGTCGACAATCCAGAGTCGACTGAACACCCTCTTCACCCAGCAGGAGACCAACCAGTTCGGCCCGCAGCGCTACGCGGTGCTGTTCAAGCCCGGCACCTACACCGCCGACGTCAACCTCGGCTTCTTCACCCAGGTCGCCGGCCTCGGCATGAGCCCCGACGACGTCAACCTCAACGGCCACGTGCGTGCCGAGGCGTTCTGGTTCGGCGGCAACGCCACCCAGAACTTCTGGCGGGCCGCCGAGAACCTGTCGGTCACCCTGCCCGCCGGGCAGACCGTGGAGCGCTGGGCGGTGTCGCAGGCGGCGCCGTACCGGCGGATGCACCTGCGCGGCGCGCAGAACCAGATCCAACTCTGGAACGGCGGCGACGGCTGGTCCAGCGGCGGCCTGCTGGCCGACACCCGCATCGACGGCCTCGTCGTCTCCGGCTCGCAGCAGCAGTGGTACTCCCGCAACAGCGAGTTCGGCAACGGCTGGACCGGTTCGGTGTGGAACATGGTCTTCCAGGGCGTCAACGGCGCTCCCGCGCCCAGCTTCCCCAACCCGTCGCACACGGTGATCCCGCAGACCCCGCAGGTACGGGAGAAGCCGTTCCTCTACGTGACCGGAAGCGGTGAGTACCGGGTCTTCGTGCCCGCGCTGCGCACCAACTCCACCGGCACCAGCTGGTACAACAAGACCCCGGCCGGCTCGTCGCTGTCGCTGTCGCAGTTCTTCGTCGTCCAGCCCGGCACCAGCGCCGCCACCATCAACACCGCCCTCGCCCAGGGCAAGCACCTGCTCTTCACGCCGGGCGTGCACCGGATCACCGAGCCGATCCAGGTCAACCGGGCTGACACGGTGATCCTCGGCCTCGGCCTGGCCACCATCCAGGCCGACAACGGCACGGTGGGCATGCGGGTGGCCGATGTGGACGGCGTGAAGGTGGCCGGCATCATGTTCGAGGCCGGCACCACGAACTCGCCGGTGCTGATGGAGGTCGGGCCGTCCGGCTCGTCCGCGAGCCACGCCTCGAACCCGACCTCGCTGCACGACGTGTTCTTCCGCATCGGCGGGCCGCACGTCGGCAGGGCCACCAACACGCTGACGGTCAACAGCGACAACGTGATCGGCGACCACATGTGGCTGTGGCGGGCCGACCACGCCGCCAGCGGCGTACCGACCGGGTGGACGTTGAACACCGCCGACACCGGGCTCACCGTCAACGGCGACAACGTCACCATGTACGGCCTCTTCGTCGAGCACTACCAGAAGTACCAGACCATCTGGAACGGCAACGGCGGGCGGACGTACTTCTACCAGAACGAGCTGCCCTACGACGTACCGAACCAGGCGGCCTGGATGAACGGGTCGACCCGGGGTTACGCCGCGTACAAGGTCGCCGATTCGGTGACCAGTCACCAGGCGTACGGGCTGGGTAGCTACAGCTACTTCAACGTCAACCCGGCCGTGGTCGAGGAACGGTCCTTCGAGGTGCCCACCAACCCGAACGTGCGGTTCACGAACATGGTGACCGTCTCGCTCGGTGGCGTCGGCACCATCAATCGGGTGATCAACAACGCCGGTGGCACCGCGAACGCGGCCAACCAGACGGTGTACCTGACCACCTACCCCTGACCGGGGCGCCCGCGCCGACCCGGTCCGCTGTGACCGGGTCGGCCGGGTGGCACCCAGGGCCGTGGCCGGCCCGGTCCCGCCGAGACCGGGCCGGCCGCGGTCGTGCCGCTCAGCCGGCCAGCACCTCGGCCGCCGCCCGTTCACCGGCGCGCACCGCGCCCTCCAGATAGCCACTCCAGCGGGTGGCCGTCTCGGTGCCCGCCCAGTACACCCGCCCCACCGGCGTCCGCAGGTGCGGGCCGTACGTCCGCCAGGTGCCCGGGGTGAGCGCGCCGGAGAAGCAGCCTCTGGTCCACTCGTCGGCGGACCAGTCGTACTCGACGAGATCCACCGGGTCCTCGGCTCGTGGCCCGACCACGTCGGCGAACGCTTCCAGCAGGCATCGCCGACGCCCTGCGGGGGACATGCCGCGCAGCGTGGCGGCGTCGGTGGAGTAGCTGAACCCGGTCAGCACCCCGATCGGTGAGGTCGGGGTGGAGTTGTCGACCGTCTCGGTGAGCGGACCGGCGCTGGTGGTGGCCACCCCGGAGCACCCGGCGGCACGCCAGAACGGCTCCGGGTAGACGGCGTGCACCTTCAGCGCCGAACCCATCGGCATGCGCTGGGTGAGCCCGTCACGCAGCGGGGGCAGCGGCGGGTCGTACCGGATCCGGCCGGCCAGCGCCGGGGCCAGCGCGACCACCACGGCGTCGCCGTCGACGCGCCCGGTGTCGGTCCACGCCGTCGCGCCGTCGACTGTCTGTTCGATGGCCCGCACCGGCGCGGCCAGCGTGAGCGCGCCCGGCGGTAGGGCGGTGGCCATCCGTTCGGCCAGCGCTGGCGGCCCGCCCACGATCCGGTCCTGCTGTGCCCCGCCGGCCATCCCCAGCAACGGTCCGGTCCCGCCGGCACTGCGCAGGTAGAACAGCAGGTGCAACAGGGACAACTCGTCCGCGCCGGTGGCGAGCAGCCCGCCGGCGAGCACTCGCCCCAGGTAGTCGGCGATGTCGTCGTCCCCGGCCGTGGCGGCGAGCCACCCGCCGAGGGTCGTCCGGTCCCACAGTGCGGCCTTTGGCGTCGCCCAGGGTTCGGCCGGGTCCAGTCGCGCGGCGTACTCGTCGAGCAGGCCCAGCACCCGGCCCACCTGCGCCGGCGGCTCGGCCCGGCGCGCACCGGCCCAGAGCACTGTGGGCGCGCCGGTCGATGCCGAGGCGAAGGTGCCCAGCCCGTGCTCGGCGACCAGCGCGTACATCCGGTCCTGGGTCGGACCGATCCACTGCGCACCCAGGTCGAGTTGCGTGGGTTCCGGCAGCCACCGGGTCAGCACCCGACCCCCCACCCGGTCGCGGGCCTCCAACAATCGCACCTGGGCGCCGGCACGGGTGAGCGCCAGCGCGGCGGCGAGCCCGGAGAAGCCGGCGCCGACCACGACCACCCGCAAGCCGTCGGTCACACCGGGGTCTACCCAGAACCGTCGCAGGCATGGCTACCGGCTCCGGTCGCGGCACACACCATGACCGGGTTGGCCGCAGAAAATTTCTGCCGGCCTGTCGATTCGGGCGGCGGCCGATCGTGTGGAGGATGAGAGGTCGGCGACGGGCCGGCCCCCCGCGAGGAGGAACGATGACGCTGTACCTGCTCAGCCTTCATCAGCCGCAGGGTGAGCTACCCCCGGACCCGGAGTTCCTGGCCGGGGTGATGCGTCAGCTCGGCGAAATGCGCGACGAGTTGGCGTCCACCGGTTCGTGGGTCTTCGGTCAGGGACTGCACGGCCCGGAGACCGCCACCGTGCTGCGCGCCCGCGACGGCGACGTCCTGGTCACCGACGGCCCGTTCGTGGAGGGCAAGGAGTACCTGGGCGGCATCACCATCATCGACGTGCCGGACCTGGACGCCGCCCTGCACTGGGGTCGCCGCTACGCGTTGGCCACCACCCTGCCGATCGAGGTGCGCCCCTTCCACGGCGGGGCCGGCGACTGACAGTGCCCGACGTGGAGGCGGTGTTCCGCGCCGAGTACGGCCGTGCGGTCGCCGTCCTGGTCCGCCTCCTCGGCGACATCGACCTCGCCGAGGAGGCCGTCCAGGAGGCTTTCGTGGTCGCGGTGGCGCGCTGGCCGACGACCGGCCTGCCGCCCAGTCCGGCCGGCTGGATCATCACCACGGCCCGGAACCGGGCGATCGACCGGCTGCGCCGCGACGCGTCCCGGGTCGACCGGCACGCCCAGGCGGCCCTGCTGTACGCCGCCGACCATCCCGTGGAGGAGGGACCGGTGCACGACGACCGGCTACGGCTGATCTTCACCTGCTGCCACCCGGCGCTCGCCCCGAGCACACGTGTCGCCCTCACCCTGCGGCTGCTCGGTGGCCTGAGCACCGCCGAGATCGCCCGAGCCTTCCTGGTGCCGGAGCCGACCATGGCGCAGCGGCTGGTCCGCGCCAAATCGAAGATCCGCAACGCCGGGATCCCGTACCGGGTGCCCCGCGACGCCGACCTGCCCGACCGGCTGCACGCGGTTCTCGCGGTGCTTTACCTGATCTTCAACGAGGGGTACACGGCCAGCGCCGGCCCACACCTGGTCCGCGCCGAGCTGTGCGCCGAGGCGATCCGGTTGACCCGGCTGCTGGTCGAGCTGATGCCGGACGAGCCGGAGGCGCTCGGGCTGCTCGCGTTGATGCTGCTCACCGAGTCCCGCCGCGACGCGCGGACCAACGCCGAGGGTCAGCTGGTGGCGCTGCCGCGCCAGGACCGGGCCCGGTGGGACGCCGAGCTGATCACCGAGGGCCAGGCGCTGGTGCGCCGCTGCCTGCGCCGCGACCGGCCGGGCCCGTACCAGATCCAGGCCGCGATCGCCGCCGTGCACAGCGCCGCGCGGCGCGCCGCCGACACGGACTGGGCGCAGATCCTTGCGCTGTACGACCAACTGAGGGTGGTCGCCCCCAGCCCGGTGGTGGCGCTGAACCGGGCCGTCGCGCTCGCCGAGCTGTCCGGACCGGCGGTCGCGCTGATCGAGGTGGACCGCCTCGACCTGGTCGGCTACCACGTCTACCACGTGGTCCGCGCCGACCTGCTGGCTCGGCTCGGCCGGGGCGGGGAGGCCGTCGAGGCGTACCGGATGGCTGTCGCCTTGACGGACAACGCGGCCGAACGGGCCTTTCTCACCGCATGCGCGACGGCCCTGGCAACGCCCTGAGGGCGCGTTTGCCGCAGGGGCGGCCGGGAATCCGAGGCTCCGCCGCAGCAGTGGATGGGAGGGGCCATGGCGTACCGACCGACCGCCGTCGACACCGCGCCCGACCTGTCCACCCTCACGCTCGGCGTGGAGGAGGAGTTCCTGCTGCTCGACCCGGACAGCGGCCGGAACCTGCCGGTCGCCGACCAGGTGCTCGCCGCCCTTCGCGGCCCCGCCCGCGAGCAGAGCCGCCAGGAGTTCCGGCACAGCATGGTGGAGATGGTCACCCCGGTCTGCGCCGACCTCACCGAACTGCGCGCGCACCTGGTGGCGTTGCGCCGCTCCGCCGCCGACGCTGCCACGGCGGCCGGGGCTCGGCTGGTGGCGGTCGGTGCCACCCCGGTGGCCGAGCCGCACCGGACGGTCCCCGACGAACCGCGCTACCACGCGATGTCGCGCCGGTACGGGCCGGTGGCGCACGACCCGGCGGTGTGCGGCTGCCACGTGCACGTCGGCCTGCCCGACCGGGAACTGGCCGTGCAGGTGTGCAACCACCTGCGGGTGTGGCTTCCGGTGGTGCAGGCGATCACCACCAACTCGCCGCTGCACGACGGGTACGACACCGGGCACGCCAGTTGGCGCTCGATGCAGTTGGAACGCTGGCCCAGCATCGGACCGACGCCGTACTTCGACTCCAGCGCCGACTACGACAGCACCGTCGACGAGCTGATCGCCGGCGGGATCATGCTCGACGCGGCGATGGTCTACTGGTACGCCCGGCCGTCGTCGACCTACCCGACGGTGGAGGTGCGGGTCGGTGACGTCTGCACCGAGGTGGACGACGCGGTGCTGGTCGCCGCGCTGGTCCGGTCCCTCGTCGCCACCCTCGCCGACGACGTACGCGCCGGGGTGGACGCGCCGAACGTCCGGGACTGCCTGGTCGCCGCGGCGCACTGGCGGGCTGCCCACGACGGTCTCGACGGCGAGCTGATCGACCTGCGTGCCGGCGGTACCCGGCCCGCTTGGGCGCTCGTCGACGAGATGATGGCGGTGATCGCCCCGGCCCTGCTGCGCCACGGCGACCTCGGGTACGTGTTGGCGCAGCTCGCCCGGCTGCGTCGCGACGGCACCGGCGCCACCCGGCAGCGGCGGGTGCTGGAGCGCACCGGAGACCTGCGCGTGGTCCTCGACGATCTGATCGCCCGCACCGCCGCCAGCTGACCGCCCGCCCGTCCGTAACGGCCCACCGGGATCAGCGGATGTCGTGGGTCTGGAGCCACAGCTCCAGCAGGCCGAGTTGCCACAGCTTGTTGCTGCCGGCCGCGGCCTCCGCCCGGTCCGGATCGGCCAGCAGATGTGCCACGTACTCCGGGCGGAAGAGCTCGCGCTCGCGCGCGGCCGGCGCCTGCAACGCCTCGGCGACCAGCTCGCGCACCGGGCCGTCCACGTTGCGCAGCGCCGGCACCGGGAAGTAGCCCTTGGGCCTGTCGATCACCTCGGCCGGCAGCACCTCCCGGGCGACCTCCTTGAGCACGCCCTTGCCACCCTGGCCGACCTTGTGCTCCGGCGGGCAGTGCGCGGCCAGGGTGACCAGGTCCTGGTCGAGGAAGGGTGTGCGCACCTCCAGACCCCACGCCATGCTCATGCTGTCCACCCGCTTGACCGGGTCGTCGGGGAGCATCAGGTGGGTGTCCAGGCGCAACACGGCGTCCAGCGCGGTCTGCGCACCGGGCGCGGCGAGGTGCCGGGTGAGCAGGTCCCGGCTGGCGTCGTGCTCCAGCGCGTACGCCGGGCCGACGATGCGGCGCAGCTCGTCGTGGTCGCGGTCGAAGAACGCGGCGGCGAACGTCTCGGCGGCGCCGTGCCGGGGTGCCTCGACCAGTGGCTGGTGGTAGCCGTAGCCGGCGAACACCTCGTCGGCGCCCTGCCCCGACTGGGCCACCTTCACGTGCTGCGCCACCTGCTCGGAGAGCAGGTGGAAGGCGACCACGTCGTGGCTGCCCATCGGCTCGGTCATCGCCAGCACGGCCCGTCGGACGGCGGGCGCCAGGTCGTCGTCGGCCAGCCGGATCCGATGGTGGTCGGTGTCGTACGCGCGGGCCACCAGGTCGGAGTAGTGGAACTCGTCGCCGG
>NZ_JBEYSL010000147.1:0-13841 GCF_040642735.1 Micromonospora sp. NPDC047753
CGTCTCCGGGCTGACGCTGGCCGACGTGTTCAGCTCCGACGTGGGCAGGTTCTTCTGCTCCAGCTTGATCAGGGCGACGTTGCCCGCCTCGATCGGGAGGGCCTGGACGACGGTGCCGGCAATCGCCGGGCTGTCCGTCACCTCGCCCTTGGCGATGTTGAGCTGCCCGTACAGCCGGGTCTCCGGCTGGTCGCCGGCGTTCGCGCCGGTCAGGACCGAGGTGCTCAACCGACTGCGGGTGTAGGTGCTGATGTCCTTGGCCTGCAGGCTGCCCTCGGAGACGAGCCGGTTGGCCACGGCGTTCAGGGCACCCCCGACCAGGACGTCCGGGCTGGGCTGCACGCACTGGCTGTTGCTGAGGACGTACCCCTCGTGCTGGACGACCACGCCACTACAGCGCCGGCTGAAGGTCACCGGGGCCTTGTCCAGCAGGGCACCGCCGGCCTTGCTGCGGACGTAGCCGGTGAACACGACCTCCACGAAGACCATGGACGGCCCGGCAACGGCCAGTGCCCGCTCCTCAGGGCTGCGCAGGGCGGCCTGCGCCCAGGGCTTGAGGCCGGGGGCGAGCGGGGTCGCGGCAGGAAAGCCGCTGGAGGTGGCGGTCGGCGGAGCATCCGGGTCGTCGGGCTCATCCGAGCTGAGGGCGTAGATGCCGGCGCCGCCACCGACCACGGCCACCAGGGCCAGCGCGGCCACACCCGCCCAGAGGCCGGTACGCCGCTTGGGCGGCGCCGAGGGCTTGATCCGCCGTACGGGTGCGGCGTACGGGTCGAACGGGGGCACGTCGGCCGGTGGGCCGGACACGGTGGCCGGCGTCGGCGCGACGTCGTGGCCGGCCGGCCCGGCGGGCGATGCGGGTGCGCTCGACGCCGGCGCGGCCGAGACGGGGTGGGCAGGCGACTGGTTCGGAATCGCGGCCGACTGCACCGCCCACGGGGCATGCGGCATGTCGACGACCGGCTGCGGCACACCCGACACGGGTTGCGGCACACCGGAGACCGGCTGCGGCACACCAGACACGGGTTGCGGCACACCCGACACCGGCTGCGGCACACCCGACACCGGCTGGGGAGGGGCGGAGACGGGTCGGGGGGCGGCGGGCACCGGTTGGTACTCCACGCCGAGCGCGCGGAACAGCTTCTCCGGGGCGGGTCCGGCCTCGGCGGCGTACGCCACCCAGGGCGCGGCGGCCGAGAAGTCGGCGTACGTGATCGGGGGTCCGTCGGGTGACTGGGCGAGCGCGTTAGCGACCTCGGCGAACGCCTCCCGCCAACCGGGGGCGGCGGCAACCGTCGCATCCAGCACGGCCACGCTCACGAACCGGCCCTGCTCGTCGATGGCGGCCCAGGCCTTGCCCACCGGTGAACCGCCCAGCAAGTGGGTGAACCTGTAGGGGCCTTCCGGCTGCATGCCAACTCCTCCGCTCGACCGCCAGGCGCATGGTACCGACCGGTGACACAGTCAGTCGCCTGGCGGTCACCCGTCAACTCGTCGTCGCCGTCACCTTTGGCTGATCACGACCACCGGCTCCGGTCCGGACGTGACGCGTTCCACGCGATAGTCGGCGAGCGCGGCCTGCCACACCGGCTCGCTCGGGTGGGTGTACGTGCGCACCAGCCAGACCCGGGTGCCGGGCGGCTGTTTCGCGGCCCGGGCCAGAATCTCGTCGAGAGCGTCCTTGATGGACGGCGCGTCGGCGGCTTTCGGGAGGATCACATCGGCGCGGGTGGGCATGGCGACTGTCCAACCGACGGTGCCGCCGACCGGCGCGACCAGCTTCAGTGGATCCTGGTCGGAGTAGAGCGTGAACCCGAACCAGGCGGGCCCGCTGACCACGACGAGGTCGTGCGGCCCCTTGTGCGCCGCGACGTACCGGGTCGACGACCCGATGTCGGTGATGGCCTGGTGCGCCAGCCAGACCCCGGGTTCGTCGCCGTCCAGGCGATACCAGCGGTGGTTGACGGCGGCGAAGCTGGTGAGCAGGACGGCGCAGGTCACGGCGGCCACCACGCCCGGTGCCAGCCGGGGCAGAACGCGGCGGACCAGTGCGACGGTCAGGTCGGCCAGACCGACGATGCCGATGCCGGCCACCAGGCCCGCCACCACGATCAGGAAGTGGGACGTGCGCGGGTCGAGCAGCGGGTAGATCCCCGCGACACCCAGGCCGCTGGCCGCCACCGGCAGCAGGAGGACGGCGATCGCCGGGGCCGCGTGTCCGCGTCGGAACAGCGTGACGACGCCGAGCACGAGCAGCGCCGCGAGGATCGGCACGGGTGCGCCGAGCATCGGTGACAGGGCCTTGATCTGCCGCACGAGGTGTGCGGGCAGTTCGGAGATGCTCGGCAGGAAGTCGTCCCAGTAGTCCCGCATGGCATCGCTGTTGCCCCGGGCGGACACTCCGAAGTAGACGGTCGCGACGAGTGCGCCGGCGACCAGGCCGGCGACGGTCGCCTCGACCGTCCTCGCCCACTCCCGACGCATGGCGACGGAGAGCAGCAGACCGCCGAGTACACAGACCGCGACGATGGCGGTGGTGTGACTCAGCAGCATGCCCAGACCCACAGCGGCCACCACCACCGCGAGCCGTCGCCGGGACCAGGCGCGCCCGGTCCAGGTGGCCAGGGCGAGCAGGCAGACCGCCACCGCGGCGTCAGCCGTGTACTGCTTCAGGTCGTGGCGGGTCTGCTGGACCGGCAGGAGCAGGACGGCGAGCCCGCTGACCACACCGATGAGGATGCCCCGGGCGCGCTCGGACGCCAGCGAGCGGCCCAGCAGGTAGGCCGCGACGACGGTCAGCAGTTGGAACCCCAGGGGTACGACCCGGAGGTGGTCGATGTCCGGGACCAGTCGGAGCAGGAAACTCCACCCGATCGGGCTGGACGAGGTCGTCACCGGCAGGTCGGCGAGGGGAAAGCGGACCGAGAGCGCGACCCACGCCTCGTCGCCCCAGTACTGGGCCGTCAGCCACGACCGGATGTCGTTGACGACGAAGAAGGCCCCGATCAGGGCGATGATCGGCATCGCCTCACCGACCGTCGCCCGGACGGGCGGAGAAGGTGCCGGACGAGAGGCCTGAATGGGCGGGGCGTCCTCGACTGCGACCACGACGCTCCTTCTCGCTGGCGCGATCCTGCTCGCGCTGGACGCCCGCATGTTACGAGCCGCGACGGCTGAATGGGGGGCGGGGGGTGACCCGAGGTGGTTGTCTATGAAAGTTTCTATGCATAGAGTCAGCTCATGAATGAAGGAGCTGTCGCGGCACCCGCTGACCGGGTGCTCGACCTGTTCCAAGGGGTGCGCCTCACCCCCACCCAGCGCCGAATCGCGCACTGCCTGGTGCAGCACGCCCCCGGTGTGGCGTACCTGTCCGCCGCCGAGGTCGCCGAGCTGGCCGGCGTGAGTCAGCCGTCGGTCACCCGGTTCGCCGTCGCGCTCGGCCACGACGGCTACCCGGCCCTGCGCCGCCGGCTGCGCGACCTCACCGGCTCGACTCCGGGCGGATCGACGGACACCGGCAACGAACTCCAGCAGGCGGTACGCGCGGAGATGGGCAACCTGGACCGGCTGGCCGGTCAGCTCGCCGACCGGGACCGGATCGCCGAGACCGGGCGGTTGCTCGCCGAGAGCCGCCCACTGCCGGTGCTCGGCCTGCGCGCCGCCGCGCCGCTGGCCGCGTACTTCGCCTACTTCGCGGCGAAGGTGCACCCGGACGTACGGGTCCTCGACGACGGCGGCAGCCTGCTCACCGACCGCCTGGAGCAGGCGGCCGAGGCCGGGGCGTCCGCCGTCCTGGCCTTCGTGCTGCCCCGCTACCCCCGGGAAACCCTGGACGCGCTGCGCGACGCCCGCCACGCCGGGTTGACGGTGGTGGCGATCACCGACTCGCCGGTCAGCCCGGCCACCGAGCACGCCGACGTGGTGCTCGCCGCGGCGGTCGGCGCGCAGCTCGTCTTCGACCTGCACACCGCCCCGATGACCCTGGCCATGGTGCTGTTGCAGGCGATCTGCGACGCCACGCCGGCCGACACCCAGCGCCGACTGGAGGCATTCGAAGCCTCCGCGGCCCGCCGACAGTTGTTCCTCGGTTGACCGGAGGAGAACCAGAGATGACCCAGCCCATTCGTGCCGCACGGGGCAGCCAGCTCACCACCCGCGGGTGGCAGCAGGAGGGCGCCCTGCGGATGTTGATGAACAACCTCGACCCCGAGGTGGCCGAACGCCCCGACGACCTGGTGGTCTACGGCGGCACCGGCAAGGCGGCGCGGGACTGGCCGTCGTACCACGCGTTGGTCCGCACGCTGACCGACCTGCGCGAGGACGAGACGATGCTGGTGCAGTCGGGCCGTCCGGTCGGGGTGATGCGCACCCACGAGTGGGCGCCCCGGGTGCTGCTGGCCAACTCGAACCTGGTCGGCGACTGGGCGACCTGGCCGGAGTTCCGCCGCCTCGAACAGCTCGGCCTGACCATGTACGGGCAGATGACGGCCGGTTCGTGGATCTACATCGGCACCCAGGGCATCCTCCAGGGCACCTACGAGACCTTCGCGGCGGTGGCCGCCAAGAGGTTCGCAAGCACCCTCGCCGGCACGCTGACGCTGACCGCCGGCTGCGGCGGAATGGGCGGCGCGCAGCCGCTCGCGGTCACCATGAACGGCGGCGTCTGCCTGATCGTGGATGTGGACCGCACCCGGCTCGACCGTCGGGTGCACGACCGCTACCTGGATGAGGTCGCCGACTCCCTGGACGACGCGATCGCTCGGGTCCGCGCCGCGAAGCGGGAGCGCCGGGCCCTGAGCGTGGGCGTGGTCGGCAACGCCGCCGAGGTCTTCCCGGACTTGCTGAACCGGGGCGTCGAGATCGACATCGTGACCGACCAGACCAGCGCGCACGACCCACTGGCGTACCTGCCGGTGGGGGTGGAGCTGGCCGAGGCCCGGGACTACGCCGCCGCGAAGCCGGCCGAGTTCACCGACCGGGCCCGCGCGTCGATGGCCCGGCACGTCGAGGCGATGGTCGGCTTCCTCGACGCGGGCGCCGAGGTGTTCGACTACGGCAACTCGATCCGGGGTGAGGCGCAGCTCGGCGGCTATCAGCGCGCCTTCGACTTCCCGGGCTTCGTGCCCGCGTACATCCGGCCGTTGTTCTGCGAGGGCAGGGGTCCGTTCCGGTGGGCGGCGCTCTCCGGCGACCCGGCCGACATCGCGGCCACCGACCGCGCCATCCTCGACCTGTTCCCGGAGAACGAGTCGCTGGCCCGGTGGATCAAGTTGGCCGGCGAGCGGATCGCCTTCCAGGGCCTGCCGGCCCGGATCTGCTGGCTCGGTCAGGGCGAACGGGACCGGGCGGGCGTGCGGTTCAACGACATGGTCGCCTCCGGCGAACTCTCCGCCCCGGTGGTGATCGGCCGGGATCACCTGGACACCGGCAGCGTCGCGAGCCCGTACCGGGAGACCGAGGGGATGGCCGACGGCTCCGACGCCATCGCCGACTGGCCGCTGCTGAACGCCCTGGTCAACACGGCAAGCGGGGCGTCCTGGGTGTCCATCCACCACGGCGGCGGGGTGGGTATCGGCCGGTCGATCCACGCCGGGCAGGTGTGCGTGGCCGACGGCACCGCCCTCGCCGGTCAGAAGATCGAGCGGGTGCTCACCAACGACCCGGCGATGGGCGTCATCCGGCACGTCGACGCCGGCTACGAGAGCGCCCGCGAGGTCGCCGACCGCACCGGGGTCCGGGTACCCATGACGGAGGGCGACCCGGCGTGAGCGACGACCTTTCCGCCCGGTTCCGGGCGCTGTGGGACGAGATCGCGCCGGTCGGGCGGGACGCCGACAGCGGCGGCTATCTGCGGTACGCGTTGACCGAGCCGGAGCGGGAGCTGCGCGCCTGGTTCCGGGCGCAGGCCGAGCACCGTGCCATGCCGGTCACCGAGGACGGCAACGGCAACCTCTTCGCCCACTGGGGTGACCCGGAGGCGTCCGACGCGGTGCTCACCGGCAGCCACTTCGACTCGGTGCCGCACGGCGGGGCGTACGACGGGCCGCTCGGCATCGTGAGCGCGTTCCTCGCCGTGGACGAGCTGCGCGCCGCCGGTGTCACCCCCGGCCGGCCGCTGGTGCTGGGCGCCTTCGTCGAGGAGGAGGGAGCGCGTTTCGGCGTACCGTGTCTGGGGTCTCGGCTGCTCACCGGGGCGCTGTCAGCCGAGCGCGCGGCCGGCCTGCGTGACGCGGCCGGGGTGAGCTTCGCCGAGGCGCTCGGTGACCGGCCGGCGGGCGCCCGCCCGGAGCTGCTGGGCCGGTTCGGCGCGTTCGTGGAGTTGCACGTCGAACAGGGCCGCGCGCTCGTCGACACGGACGCGCCGGTAGCGGTGGCCAGTGCGATCTGGCCGCACGGCCGGTGGCGCTTCGACGTCGTCGGCGAGGGCAACCACGCGGGCACCACCCGGATGGCCGACCGCCGCGACCCGATGCTGACCTACGCGTTCACGGTGCTGGCGGCCAACAAGGAGGCCCGGCTGCGGGGCGCGCACGCCACCGTGGGCCGGGTCGCCGTCGAACCCAACGCCACAAACGCGATCCCGTCGAAGGTGACCGGCTGGCTGGACGCCCGGGCGGCCGACCCGGAGACGCTGACCGGGCTGGTCGACGCGGTACGCGGCAAGCTCGCCGAGCGGGCCCGCCGCGACGGTACGACGGTGACCGTCACCGAGGAGTCGGCCACAGCGGTGGTCGCCTTCGACGGCGGGCTGGCCGAACGGCTGGCCACGCTGCTCGACGCGCCGGTGCTGCCCACCGGCGCGGGGCACGACGCCGGGGTGCTCGCCGCGTACCTGCCCACCGCGATGCTCTTCGTGCGCAACCCGACCGGCGTCTCCCACTCCCCCGCCGAGGCCGCCACCGACGACGACTGCGCCGCCGGGGTACGGGCGCTGGCCCGGGTGCTGGAGGAGCTGACGTGCCGGTGACACCGAACCGCTGGCTCGCCGAGTACGCCTGGCTGCCCGAGCACGCCGAACCCACCCCCGACGTGCTGATCGAGGTCGAGGACGGCCGGATCACCGCGGTGACGCCGCTGCTGGGAGCGCATGGGCCGGAGGCCGGGGTCGAGGTGTACGCCGACGCGGTGCCACTGCCCGGCCTCACCCTGCCGGGCCTGTCCAACGTGCACTCGCACGCCTTCCACCGGGCGCTACGTGGGCGTACCCACGCCGGGCGGGGTGACTTCTGGACCTGGCGGGACCAGATGTACGCCGTCGCGGACCGGCTGGACCCGGACACCTACCTCGCGCTGGCCCGGGCCGTCTACGCCGAGATGGCGCTCGCCGGGATCACCTGCGTGGGCGAGTTCCACTACCTGCACCACCGACCGGACGGCGGCGCCTACGACGACCCGAACGCGATGGGCGCGGCGCTGGTGGAGGCCGCCGCGCACGCCGGGATCCGGCTCACAGTGCTGGACGCCTGCTACCTGACCTCCAGCGTGGACGGTCAGCCCCTCGCCGGGCCGCAACGTCGCTTCGGCGACGGTGACGCGGGCCGCTGGGCCGAGCGGGCCGCGGCGTTCCAACCGACGGACCCGCACGTCCGGGTCGGCGCGGCCGTGCACTCGGTGCGGGCCGTCCCGGCCGATCAGTTGCGCACTGTCGCCGACTGGGCCCGGGAGCGGCAGGCGCCGCTGCACGTGCACCTCTCCGAACAGCCCGCCGAGAACGACGAGTGCCGGGCCGTGCACGGGCACTCGCCCACCGCGCTGCTCGCCGAGCACGGCGTGCTCGGGCCGCACACCACCGCCGTCCACGCCACCCACCCCACCAGCGCGGACCTGTCCCTGCTCGCCGACAGCCGGACCGGGGTGTGCCTCTGCCCGACCACCGAGCGGGACCTCGCCGACGGCATCGGCCCGGCCCGGTTGATGGCCGACGCCGGCATCCGGTTGAGCCTCGGCAGCGACAGCCACGCCGTGATCGACCTGTTCGAGGAGGCTCGGGCGGTCGAGCTGGACGAGCGGCTGCGGACCCGCCGGCGCGGCCACTTCGCGCCGCTCGACCTGCTGAACGCGGCCAGCCTCGCCGGGCACGCCGCGCTCGGCTGGGCCGACGCCGGAAGGATCGCGGTGGGCACCCGCGCCGACCTGGTGACGGTACGCCTGGACAGCGCCCGCACCGCCGGGGTGCCGCCGGTGGGCGCGTTCTTCGCTGCCGGCGCGGCGGACGTCGAGCAGGTGGTGGTGGACGGCCGGGTGGTGGTGGCCGAGGGTCGGCACCTGACCGTCGACGTGCCGGCCGAACTGTCGTCAGCGATCGAGGCGGTGACGCCCGCATGAGCGGCAGCCTGCTCGTCGACAACATCGGGGAACTGGTCACCAACGGTGCCGGCGAGGGTCCGCTCGGCATCCGCCGCGACGCCGCCGTGCTGGTCGAGGCGGGTCGGGTGGTCTGGGTCGGGCCGTCCACGTACGCGCCGGCCGCCGACCATCACGTCGACGCCGGTGGTGCCGCCGTGCTGCCCGGGTTCGTGGACAGCCACGCCCACCTGGTCTTCGCCGGGGATCGGGCCCCCGAGTTCGCCGCCCGGATGGCCGGTCAGCCCTACACCGGCGGCGGCATCCGCACCACCGTCGGTGCCACCCGGGCCGCCACCGACGAGGAACTGCGTGCCACGGTGCGCCGGCTGCGCGGGGAGGCGCTGCGCCAGGGCACCACGACCATGGAGATCAAGAGTGGGTACGGCCTGACCGTCGCCGACGAGGCCCGCTCGCTGCGGATCGCCGCCGAGACCAGCACCGAGACCACCTTCCTGGGCGCGCACGTGGTGCCCGCCGAGTACGCCGACCGCCCCGACGACTACGTGGGGTTGGTCTGCGGGCCGATGCTGGCCGCCGCCGCCCCGTACGCGAAGTGGATCGACGTGTTCTGCGAGCGGGGTGCCTTCGACGTGGACCACGCCCGCGCCATCCTGGCCTGCGGTCAGGCCGCCGGCCTGGGCGTACGGCTGCACGCCAACCAGCTCGGCCCCGGCCCCGGGGTGCAACTGGGTGTGGAGCTGGACGCGGCCAGCGTCGACCACTGCACCCACCTGAGCGACGCCGACGTGGCCGCCCTGGCCGACACGGCCCACAGCGACGGGTCGGGCACCCGCACCGTGGCGACCCTGCTGCCCGGCGCGGAGTTCTCCACCCGCTCGCCCTACCCGGATGCCCGCCGGCTGCTCGACGCCGGTGTCACGGTGGCGCTGGCGACGGACTGCAACCCCGGCTCGTCGTACACCTCGTCGATGCCGTTCTGCGTGGCCCTCGCGGTCCGCGAGATGCGGATGACCCCGGCGGAGGCGGTCTGGGCCGCCACCGCCGGTGGCGCACGGGCGCTGCGCCGCGACGACATCGGTGTCCTCACGCCCGGCGCGCGGGCCGACCTCGTCGTCCTCGACGCGCCGTCACACCTGCACCTGGCCTACCGGCCCGGTGTCCCCCTGATCCGCCAGGTAATACGCAACGGAGTTCCGCAATGACGCACGTGACCATCCAGCCCACCGGAGTCTCCGCCGACGACGTGCTCGCGGTGGCCCGCGGCACCGCCACCGTCGTCCTCGCCCCGGCCACCATCGACGCGATGGCGACCAGCCGGGCCATCGTGGACGGCATCGAGTCGTCGGGCCGTCCCGTCTACGGCGTCTCCACCGGGTTCGGCGCGTTGGCAAACACCTTCGTCGCGCCGGAGCGGCGGGCCGAGCTGCAACACGCGCTGATCCGCTCGCACGCCGCCGGGGTGGGCGCCCCGATGCCGCGCGAGGTGGTCCGGGCCATGATGCTGCTGCGCGTCCGGTCCCTCGCACTGGGCCGCTCCGGGGTCCGGCCGCTGGTCGCGGAAGCCCTGGTCGACCTGCTCAACCACGACATCACCCCGTGGGTTCCGGAGCACGGCTCGCTGGGCGCCTCCGGTGACCTGGCGCCGCTGGCGCACTGCGCGCTGGTACTGCTCGGCGAGGGCTGGGTGCTCGGCCCGGCCGGTGAACGGCAGGACGCCGCCGACGCGTTGACCGCCGCCGGGCTCAAGCCGATCGAGCTGGCCGCCAAGGAGGGGCTGGCGCTGATCAACGGCACCGACGGCATGCTCGGCATGCTGCTGCTGGCCATCCACGACGCGGAGCACCTGTTCGCGATGGCCGACGTGACGGCCGCGCTGGCCATCGAGGCGATGCTCGGCTCGGAACGGCCGTTCCTGCCCGAGCTGCACGCGATCCGTCCACACCCCGGTCAGGCGACGTCGGCGGCGAACATCCACCGCCTGTTGCAGGACTCCCGGGTGATGGACTCGCACCGCGACGACCTGGCGCACGCCGTGCAGGACGCGTACTCGATGCGCTGCGCGCCGCAGGTGGCCGGCGCGGCCCGCGACACCCTGGACTTCGTCCGCACCGTCGCCGGCCGGGAGCTGGTGTCCGTTGTGGACAACCCGGTGGTGCTGCCGGACGGCCGGGTCGAGTCGACCGGAAACTTCCACGGCGCACCGCTCGGCTTCGCCGCGGACTTCCTCGCCATCGCCGCCGCCGAGGTGGGCGCGATCGCCGAGCGGCGGGTCGACCGGCTGCTCGACGTCACCCGCTCCCGGGAACTGCCGGCGTTCCTCTCCCCCGACGCGGGGGTCAACTCCGGGCTGATGATCGCCCAGTACACGGCGGCGGGCATCGTCGCCGAGAACCGTCGACTGGCCGCCCCCGCCTCGGTGGACTCGCTGCCCACCAGCGGAATGCAGGAGGACCACGTCTCGATGGGCTGGGCCGCCGCCAAGAAGCTGCGCACCGTCCTGGACAACCTGACCAGCCTGCTCGCGGTGGAGCTGCTGGCCGGCGTACGCGGCCTCCAACTGCGCGCCCCGCTGGAGCCGTCCCCGTCCGGCCGGGCGGCCGTCGCCGCGCTCGGTACGGCAGCCGGCGAGCCCGGCCCGGACGTGTTCCTCGCCCCGGTGATGGAGGCGGCCCGTGCCGTCGTCGGCGGGCCGGAGTTGCGCGCCGCCATCGAACGGGAGGTCGGCCCGCTGGGCTGATCTCCGGCGGGTCGCTGTCGTCCGCCGCGGGTCAGGCGGCGGGCGGCAGCACCTTGGCGATCAGCTTGGCCAGCTCGCGCAACGCCTTGCCCCGGTGACTGATGGCGTCCTTCTCCGCCGGGGTCAGCTCGGCGTTGGTCCGGTCCTGTCCGTCGCCCAGGAAGATCGGGTCGTAGCCGAACCCACCGTCACCGCGCGGCGCGCGCAGCACCCGACCGGACTGCCGGCCGTCGACGAGGTGCTCCTTGCCGCCCGGCAGCACCAACGCGACGGTGCAGACGAACGAGGCGGCCCGCTGCTCGTCGGGCACGTCGCCGATCTGGTCCAGCACCAGCTGAAGGTTGGCCCGGTCGTCGCCGTGCCTGCCGGACCAGCGGGCGCTGAACACCCCCGGCATCCCGTTGAGCGCGTCGACAGCGAGCCCGGAGTCGTCGGCGATGGTCGGCAGGCCGCTCTGCCGGCAGCCCTCGCGCGCCTTGATCAGCGCGTTCTCGCCGAAGGTCAGGCCGGTCTCCGGCAGCTCCGCGTACTGCTCGATGTCGTCCAGCCCGAGCAGGGCGATCCGGTGCGCGCCGAGCGCGCCGTCCAGGATCCGCTGAAGCTCGACCAGCTTCTTACGGTTACGGGTGGCGAGCAGGACCTTGTTCATGCGAGTGCCTTCCGCTGGGCTTCGGCCAACTCGGCGCAGCCGGCGACGGCCAGGTCGAGCAGGGCGTCGAGCTGGTCGCGGGCGAACACGCCCGCCTCGCCGGTGCCCTGCACCTCGACGAAGTCGCCGGTGCCGGTGCACACCACGTTCATGTCCACCTCGGCGGCGACGTCCTCCTCGTAGCAGAGATCGAGCCGGGCCTCCCCGGCGATGATCCCCACGCTGACCGCGGCCACCGAGCGGTGCATCACCTTCTCCGGCTTACCGGCCAGCGACTTGCGGGCGGCGAGCCAGCTCACCGCGTCGTGCAACGCGACGTACGCGCCGGTGATCGCGGCCGTGCGGGTGCCGCCGTCGGCCTGGAGCACGTCGCAGTCGAGCACTATCGAGTTTTCCCCGAGCGCCTTGAGGTCGATGCTGGCCCGCAGACTACGGCCGATCAACCGGGAGATCTCATGGGTACGGCCACCGACCCGGCCCTTGACGCTCTCCCGGTCGGAGCGGGTGTTGGTGGCCCGGGGCAGCATCGCGTACTCGGCGGTCACCCAACCGAGCCCGGAGCCCTTGCGCCAGCGGGGCACCCCCTCGGTGACGCTCGCCGTGCAGAGCACCCGGGTGCCGCCGAACTCGACGAGCACCGAGCCCTCCGGATGGGTGCTCCAGCCTCGGCTCAGGGTCACCGGTCGGAGTTGAGAGGGCCCTCGCCCGTCAGGTCGCGCCATGCCTGCACCCTATGCGGTGCGGCGATCCACCCCGCTCGCGGTGCCCCGGGGAACGTCCGCGCCGTGCACACCGAGGAACCCGGCGACCGCGGCCGGCCAGCCGAACTCCTCGGCCCGCGCCCGGGCCGCCCGCCGCCGCTGCGCCTCCGGTCGGGCCGCCAGGCGCCGCACCGCCGCCGCCATCGAGACCCCCGAGCCGTACGCCGCCAGGCCGGCCCCGCCGACCACCTCGGGTAGCGCGCTGGCCGCGTTGACCACCACCGGAGTGCCGCAGGCCAGCGCCTCCAGGCCGGCGAGACCGAAGGTTTCCACCGGGCCAGGCGCCAGCACCACGTCCGCGCTGGCCAGCAACGCGGCCACCGTGGCGCGGTCCGGCAGGAACCCGGTGAACGTGACGGGCAGCCCTTCCGCCCGCCGGGCCAGCGCCCCGCCCAGTGGGCCGTCGCCGGCCATCACCAGCACCGCCGGTACGCCCTCCCGGCGCAGCTCGGCGAGGGTCTGCACGGCCAACTCCGGCCGCTTCTCCGGGGACAGCCGGGCGCAGTGCACCAGAAGCAACTCGCCGTCGGCTGCGTACCGCTCGCGCATGAGGGGGTCGGCACGGTGCGGGGTGAAGGTGTCCAGGTCCACCCCGAGCGGCACCAGATCCACGTTGTCGGCGCCGATCCGGTCGAACTCCCCGGCCGCCCACCGGGTCGTGCAGACGATCCGGTCGTACGCCCGACTGGTCGCCCGGTTGAGCCGGTCGGCGGTCGGACGGCGCAGCGCGTCCGGCACCCCCCACTGGCCGAGCAGCCCGGTCAGCGACTCGTGCGACACCATCACCGACGGCACCCCGTGCGCCCGCGCCCACCGGCCCGTCCAGCGCAGCGACAACCGGTCGGAGACCTCCAACCGGTCCGGTGCCAGGTCGGTGAGCAGCCGAGCCAACCGGCGTCGGCCGGCCAGCAGCCGGTAACCGCCGCTGCCGGGCAGCTCCGGGCCGGGCACGGTGACGACCCGCCCCCACGGGTACGTCTCGTCGGCGGCCCGCTGACCGGGCACCACAAGCACCGGTTCGTGCCCGGCCGCCCGGTAACCCTCCCCGAGGTGCCGCAGTGCGGTCCGCAGGCCGCCGGAGCGTTCCGTGACGAAGTTGGCGAGCCGCAGGATCCGCAACCCGCCGGCCGCCCCGGTCACGAGGCGGCCGGCAGACCGACGGTGGCGGAAACCGCGCGAACCGCGTGGTAGTGCCCGATCAGTTCGTCGCCGACAGCCGCCCAGCTGCGGCGACTGACCGCGACCCGGGCGGCCAGCCCGTAGGCCCGCCGCCGGTCGGCGTCGCCGGCCAGCTCGGAACTCGCCGATGGCAGCTCGTTCCCTCTCGGCCCGCACCCCGATCCGCGCCCGCAGCAGAGCGGCCGCGTCCCCGGCGGTGAGCAGATCC
>NZ_JBEYSL010000148.1:0-13792 GCF_040642735.1 Micromonospora sp. NPDC047753
CTCCGGGCCGGTGGGCTTGGGCAGGGTGCCGCGGCTCTGCCCGGCCGGGGCCGGCAACGGTCGCAGGCGCTGGCTCACCAGCACCCGCGCCACCTCCGGCCGGCGGGCGAGCCAGGCTCGCACCGCCGGGCCCCCGTCCACCTCAACCGCGTTGACCAGGTAGTACGACACCGGGTCGAGCCGCAGCCGGTTCAACCCCCGGAGCAGGTCGCCCTGGCTCCGCTCGGCGGTCGTCACCAGCCGCCGGTAGACCTCCGCCGCGCGGGCGTCCCGTCCGGCCCGGCCCGGCGCGGCGGCCGGGAGACCGCTCAGGTCGGCCTGCGTACGCAGCACCACGAACAGCCGCTCGCCGTACAGGCCCGGCTGGCCGGGGCCGAGGTCGACCGCCCCGAACGCCACCAGCAGCACCACGGCCGCCAGCGCTGCGATCCGCCTGCTCGGGGTGCGTGCCGTCGGTCGGGCGAGCAGCACCGCGTACCCGATGGCGACCAGGACCGCGACGGCGAGCCCGACGCCGGCGGCGGCCGCCACCCAGAACGGGATGTCCCGGGTGCCGACCAGCAGCAGGCTGATCTCTTCCGGGTCGGTGAAGGCCAGCGGGCCGAGCGCGGCCAGGCCCACGAGCCAGCCGGTCGCCGCTCGGCCGGCGCGCACGGCCTCAGCCGGCTCGGCGGCGGGCCGCCGGGTCGCGGCCCAGAGCGCGGCCTCGGCCGGGTCGGGGGAGGGCCGCCAGGTCGCGGCCCAGAGCGCGGCCAGCGCGAAGCCCACCGGCGGCAGGGTCAGCAGCGCGGGCAACTGCGCGCCGGACTGCCCGGTCCCGGCCGCGAGCAGCAGCAGCGCCACCCCGGCGACCAGACCGCCGACCAGCACCAGCCGAGCCGGCCGGGGTGGTGGCCCAACAGCGAACTGGGCCCAGAAGGGGGCGTCCAGCAGTGTCGCGGCGAGCACCCCGAGCGCGGCGGCCGCCACCAGCGCGAGAGCGGTCTCCAGGAGGCCACCGAGCGCGCCAAGCCAGGCCCACGGCAGCAGCAGTGCCAACCCGGCGGCCACCGCGAGCAGCGGCACCGGGCCGACACGGCGCACGCGCCGTCCGACCGACTCCGCGCCTCCGGTGGCCTCGGGCCGCGTGGTGTCGCCGCCTCCGGTGAGTGCCGGGCCGCCGACCGAGCCGACCAGCCCGGGGTACGCCCACCGGCGCGCCGACCAGCGCACGGCGAGCGCGCTGAGCGACGCGGCACCGGCCAGCGCGGCGAGGTACGCCTCATGGTGCACCGGCGGCACGGCCCGCAGCACTGTGAGCACGCCGAGCGCGATCGCCCCGATCAACCAGGCCCGCCCGGTGGCCCGGACCGCACCCGACCGGGGCAGGACGGCCAGCAGGAGGGCGGGCGTGCCGGCCAGCACGACGGTGGCCAGGCCGAGCACCGGCCAGAGCCAGCCGAGCCGGTCCCGTCCGAAGCCCAGCAGCACCTGATCGGTGAGCCAGCCACCGGTCTGGGTGCCCACGGTGACCGCAACCGTCCAGCAGCCGACCAGCACGGCCGCGACCACCGGCCACGGGGAACTGCTGTCGCTGGGGCCCTGGTACGCAGGTTGACCTTGCATCCGAGAACCTTACGACTACGAGGAAGGGTTTCGACCCGACCGTCGGGTTCCGAGGCACGAGGAACGGTGCAGATCTTGGACAGTTTCCGTCATCGCGTGACGGAAACTGTCCAAGATCTGCGATGGGTCGGCCTGGATGGGGTCGCGGGACGTGTCGTGCGCTCCGGAGCAGGTAGGCGCGGTGCGGTGCGGGGCGGGCGGCGAATGTCGACACGGTGGCTCGACGGTTACGGTGGACAGGTGCGCGACCCCAATGTCTCCCGATCCGTCGCCGGTCAGCTCTCACCGGTCCGCCGTGCGTCCGACCTGCGTCGACTGCGTGCCGAGCGCTTCGACGTGCTGGTCATCGGGGGCGGGGTGACCGGAGCCGGTGCCGCCCTGGACGCTGCGTCCCGTGGCCTGAAGGTGGCGCTGGTCGAGGCACGTGACCTTGCCGCCGGGACGTCCAGCCGGTCCAGCAAACTCATCCACGGTGGCCTGCGGTATCTGGAGCAGTTGGAGTTCCACCTGGTCCACGAGGCGCTCACCGAGCGCGGCCTGCTGGCCACCCGGCTCGCGCCGCACCTGGTACGCCCGGTGCCGATCATGGTGCCGCTGCCGGCCGGCCGGGGCCTGCGGGACCTGCCGGCCCGGGTCTTCCGGCGCTCGTACTACGGCGCCGGGGTGGCCGCGTACGACGCCTTCGCCGGGATTCTCGGCGGGGGTCGGGGGATGCCCCTGCACCGTCACCTGACCCGGGAAGGCGCCCGGCGGATCTTCCCGAGTCTGCGGGCCGACGCGCTGGCCGGGGCGATCCGCTACTACGACGGGCAGGTCGACGACGCGCGGCTGGTTGTCACACTGGCCCGCACCGCGGCCAGCCTCGGCGCCACAGTGGTGAGCAGTGCCCGCGCCGTCGGGCTGATCCGGCAGGCCCGCGAGGTGACCGGCGTTCGCGTCCGGGACCTGGAGGCGCCACCGGGCTCGCCGGACGCGGAGTTCGAGGTGCAGGCCCGCACCGTCATCGCCGCCACCGGCGTGTGGAGCGACGACATGTCCCGGATGCTGAACGACGTCGGCCTGCGACCCGGCATCCGGGTGCGCGCCTCCAAGGGGGTGCACCTGGTGGTGCCCCGCTCGGCGATCACCGGCGAGACGGGACTCATCCTGCGTACGGCGAGTTCGGTGCTCTTCGTCATCCCGTGGGGCGGGCACTGGATCATCGGCACCACGGACACCGACTGGCGGTTGGACCGTTCCCACCCGGCCGCCTCGGCCCGCGACATCGACTACCTCCTCCAGCAGGTCAACACCGTGCTGGAACGGCCGCTGACCACCGCCGACATCGAGGGGGTGTACGCCGGGCTGCGCCCGCTGCTGGCCGGCGAGGCCGACTCGACCTCGAAGCTCTCCCGGGAGCACGCGGTCTTCGAGCCGATGCTCGGGCTGCTGCTGGTCGCCGGCGGCAAGTACACGACGTACCGGGTGATGGCGTCCGACGTGGTCGACCGGGCCGCTCGCCGACTCGGTGGCGCTCGCTCGTCACGCACCGCCGACCTGCCGCTGCTCGGCGCCGACGGCTACCCGGCCATGTGGCGGGACCGGGCCGACCTGGCCCGCCGGCACGGCGTGCCGGTGGGCGTGGTGGAACACCTGCTGGAGCGGTACGGCACCCTCACCCTGGACCTGCTGGCGCTGGTCGACGCCGATCCTCTGCTGGCGTCCCCGCTGGCTGGTGCTCCGGAGTATCTGGCGGCCGAGGTCGCGTACGCGGCGCGGGCCGAGGGCGCGTTGCACCTGGAGGACGTGCTGACCCGGCGGACCCGCATCTCGTTCGAAACCAGCCACCGGGGGCTGGAGTCGGCGGAGCACACCGCCGAGTTGATGGGGGCGGTGCTCGGTTGGGACGCGGCCACCCGGGCGCGGGAGGTCGAGCACTACCGGGTTCGGGTGGAGGCGGAGCGGCAGTCCCAGTTGATGCCGGACGACGCGACGGCGGACGCGGCCCGTCTCGGCGCTCCGGACGTCAGGGGTTACGCGGCCGACCGGGGCGACGACACCCAGGCGGAGCTGCGCTCGTCCGCTCGATGACGAATTGCGACGTTACCGATGGGTAACCATCGATACCGGCCCGGATGGTGGTTTCGGACGCTACCTACGGTGGGGTAGGTTTCCGCGCGTGCTAGCCCGCGCGCGCCCTCATCTGCTCCTACCCTTGCTCGCCGTCGCGCTCGCCGGTGCCCTGACCGGGTGCTCCCTCTTCGACGGAGACAAGCCGAGCACCCCGGTGGCGCAACCGACCCCCGGCACGGCGGGCGGCGGTTCGCAGCTGGAGATCCCCACCACCGTCGCCGCCGGTCAGGTCAGCCTGCTCCAGCGGCTCGGCGAGGACGGGCCGATGCGCACCCTGAGCGTCGAGCGGAACGGCGCGTGGCAGTGCGTCGACTGCGCCGGCGACGGCGTGACCTCCCGGGGCACCCTCGCACCGGAGCTGACCGAACGGCTCCAGGTGCTGCTCGCCAACCCGAAGCTGGCCGACGAGACCGATCAGGCCCGGCGGTACCGGACAACCTGCATCGACGCGCTGACGTCCAGCCTCATCACCTCGGCCGGGCTGATCACCTCGCAGGACTGCCCGGGCGAGGAGCTCACGCCGGTCGCCGGGGAGATCCTGCTGCTGCTCACCCAGGCGACCCCGGCCGAGGTCAAGGGCTGACCGCAGCCGCTCAGAGCACCTTGCCCGGGTTGAGCAGGCCGGCCGGGTCGAGCGCCGACTTGATCGCCTGATGCACCCGGACACCGACCGGCCCGATCTCCCGGGCCAGCCAGTCCCGCTTGAGCAGCCCCACCCCGTGCTCACCGGTACACGTGCCGCCCAGGTCCAGGCCGAGCCGCATGATCTCGTCGAAGGCCCGCCGACCCCGCTCCACGCTCGCCGGGTCGGCCCGGTCGACAACGATGTTCGGGTGCATGTTGCCGTCCCCGGCGTGCCCCACCACGCCGATCGGCACCTCACACTCGGCCGAGATCCGGGCGACCCCGTCCAGGAGCGCGGCGAGCGCGCCGCGCGGCACCGCCACATCGTCGATCACCAGACCACCGATGCCGCCCGGGTAGGCGTCCGCCGCGAACTTCTCCATGGCCGGGTGGGCCAGCCGGCGAGCCTGGAGCAGCGCCGCCGCCTCCACCGCGTCGGTGGCCGCGTAGACCTCGTCGGCGCCGACGGCCTCGCACACCTCCGCCAGCACGGCCAGGTCGTCCGCCGCCCGGGAGCCGGTGTCGGCGGCGGCCAGCAACAGGGCCTGCGCGTCGGTCCGCAACCCCATCGGTTGGTACGCCTCGATCGCCCGCAGGTGGGTCTGGTCCAGCAACTCCAGCAGGCTGGGGGTGAGCCCGCGAGCCGCGATCTCGGCCACCGCCGCGCCGGCCGTGGCGGTGGATCCGAAGACCGCCACCAGGGTCAGTGAGTCAGCCGGGGCGGGGCGCAGCGCCACGGTCACCTCGGTGATCACGCCGAGGGTGCCCTCCGAACCGACGAACAGTCGGGTCAGGTCGTAGCCGGCCACCCCCTTGGCCGTACGCCGGCCGGTGCGCAGCACCTCACCGGAGGCGAGCACCACCTCCAGGCCGAGCACGTACTCGGTGGTCACTCCGTACTTCACGCAGCACATGCCGCCGGCGTTGGTGGCCACGTTGCCACCGATAGTGGACGACTCCCAGGAGCCGGGGTCCGGCGGGTACCAGAGGCCCTGTTTCGCCACCGCCCCGGCCAGGGCCGCGTTGACCACCCCCGGTTGGACCACAGCGATCCGGCTCACCGGGTCGATCTCCCGGATCTCGTTCATCGCGACGGTGCTGAGCACCACCGCGCCGTCCACCGCGTTCGCCGCGCCGGCCAGCCCGGTCCGTGCGCCCTGCGGCACCACCGGTACGCCATGCCGCGCCGCCGCCTGGATCACGGCGACCACCTGCTCGGTGTCGCGCGGGCGGGTCACCACCAGCGGGACTCCGGCGGCGCAGAGGTCGGCCTCGTCCCGCTGGTGCAGGCGCAGCAGGTCCGGGTCGGTGAGCACGGCGTCGTCACCGAGCGCGGCGCGCAGGTCGTCGAGGAGCGCGGTGGGGGCCATGCAGCCGAGGTTAGGGCGCTACCAGGCGATCATCAACATGATCGACTGGTCGGGTTAACTTGGCACCATGCTCTACCTGGACCGGCCGGCCTGGCCGTGGCGCGGTCGGCTCTGGTCGCACCTGATCAGTGACGTCTCGTACGCCGAGCTGCACGCCTTCGCCGAGGCGCTCGGCGCGCCCCGGCGCGGCTTCGACCGGGACCACTACGACATCCCGGCGGACCGGTTCGCGGCGGCGGTGTGGCTCGGTGCCCAGGTGGTGCCGAGCCGGGAGCTGGTCCGGTTGCTCCGCGCCGCCGACCTGCGTCGGCCGAAGCACCTGGTCAACCCGCGTTCTCGGGTGCCGCGGTGAGGGTGGCCAGCTCGCGGCGCACATTGTCCCGGGCGGGCTCTTCCCACCGGCTCGCCAGCGGTGGCGACCGGAACAGCGCGGGCAGCGACAGCAGTCCGGTCAGCACGGCGGCCCGCCCAGCCCGGAAGGCAGGCTCCGGCACGTGGGCGTACTCCTGGCGGATCGCCGCGGCGTAACGCTCGTAGGTGGCCGCTGGCGCGGCCAGCACGGCCAGGTCCGCGTCGCAGAGCAGCGCGCCGTCCCGGTCGCCCGGCGTCACAGCGTGCCCGGCGGTGAGCAGCACCAGCCGGCGCGCCTCGGCCACCGTGGGCGCCGGCACCCCGAGCCCGGTGAGCACGCTCTCGGCCAGCGCGGCGCTCTCTCGTTCGTTGGCGTCGCCGTTGGCCCGGGGGTCGTAGACCGCGTCGTGGAACCAGGCCGCCAGCCGGACCCCGTCGGCCCTTGCGGCCAGGTCGGCGTGCTGGTCCACCACATCGAGCACCGCCGTCAGGTGGGCCACCGTGTGGTAGTGCCGGTGCGGCTCCCGCCAACGGGCGATCAACTGCTCGCCAGCCCTGGTGACATCCGGCTCGGGCCTCGCGCCGGCACCCCGGGCCGCCGCCCGCCACCGGTCCAACAGATCAACCACCGCCCGAGTCTGCCGCATCCGCCCGCGACGCGCGGGTAGGGAGGGTTCAGCGGGGCCACCACGGGTAGTCGCGCCCATGGCCGTGGCCCGGGACAAGCGACAGCCGATGGTGCGACGTACCGCGCTGCGCGACGGTTTGGTGGACATCGACGGCGCACGGATCGCCGAGGCCACCGAGCAACTGCGCCACCGCAGCCGGGCCACCCTGCACGATCGGCTGCACCGGGTACGGATGGCCGGCGGACTCGCGGTGCAGGCCGGGCTCGCCGCCGGGCTGGCGTACCTGATCTCGCACAAGGTGCTCGGCAACCCGCAACCGGTCTTCGCGCCGATCTCCGCGGTCGGCACCCTGGCCGCGTCGGTCGGTCAGCGGTTCCGCCGGACGGTGGAGCTGATCGTCGGGGTGGGGGTCGGGGTGGCCGTCGGCGACCTACTGATCTACCTGCTCGGCACCGGGGCGTGGCAGCTCGGCCTGGTGGTCACCGTGGCGATCCTGCTCACCATCTTCGCCGGAGCGAGCGTGGCCATCGTCATCCAGGCGGCGGCCACGGCGGTGCTGATCGTGACGCTGAGCCCGTCGACCCAGAACCTGGAGATCCCCCGCTTCGTCGACGCGTTCCTCGGCGGTGGGATCGCGCTGCTGGTCACGGCGGTGCTGCTGCCACTGAACCCACTCCGGGTGATCAACCGGGCGGCCCGCCCCGCCCTGGACCTGCTCGCCGCCCAGCTCGACGCCACCGCCGACGGGCTGCGCAACCGGGACCGCGCCACCATCCAGTCCGCACTGGAGAGGCTGCGCAACAACAAGGAGGAGCTGGCCACGCTGGGCGAGGCGATCGAGGGGGCGAAGGAGACCGCCACTCTCTCCCCGGCCCGCTGGCACCGCCGCGACGAACTGACCCACTACGCCGAGGCGGCCGACCCGATCGACCGGGCGATGCGCAACAGCGGCACCCTGATCCGCCGATCCGTCACGCTGGTCGAGGACGACGAACCGGTACCCGATCCGATGCCGGACGCGATCGGCCACCTCGCCGAGTCGGTCCGGCTGCTCAAGCACGAGTTCGCCGCCGGTGAGGAGCCGGAGGAGGCCCGGGAGCGGTCGCTGCGGGCGGTCAGCGAGTCCGGCCGGGCGTACGGCGCCGGGGTGGGGTTCTCCGGCAGCGTGGTGATCGCCCAGATCCGGACGACAGCGAGTGACCTGCTGGTCGCCTCCGGCATCGAGCAGGAGGAGGCGAACCGGTGGATCCGCACCGCCTTCGGGGAGCAGGAGCGCCCGGTCGGTGAGCCCGCCGAGCCCGGCGAGACGCCGAAGCCACCCACCGCCCCGCCGGTCGGCTGAGCGGAAAGACCGCCGGGCGCACCTCAGGCCAGCTCGGCCAGGGCCGCGAGCAGCCGGTCCACCTCGTCGGCCGTGCTGCCCAGCCCGATGCTGGCACGCAGCGCGGTGGGCGGCAGGTCCCGCCGGCCGGTACGCCCCGCCGCCTCGCCGAGCAGACGCCGGGCCAGCGGGTGGGCACAGAACAACCCGTCCCGTACGCCGATGTGGTGCTCGGCGGCCAGCCGGGTGGCCACCTCGGTGGAGTCCCAGCCGGCGACCACGAACGAGACGATGCCGACCCGGGGCGCGTCCGGGCCGAAGGTGCGCAGCTCGACGATGTGCGGCAGGGCGGCGAGGCCGGTCCGCAGCCGGGCCAGCAGGGCCTGCTCGTGGGCGGCCAGCGCGCCCTGGTCCGCCTCGTCGAGCGCCCTGCACACCGCCGCCAGCGCGACCGCTCCGAGCAGATTCGGGGTGCCGCCCTCGTGTCGGGCCGGGCCGGTCGCCCAGGTCACGTCGTGGGTGGCCGGACCGACGTGGCTGGTGGCGCCACCGCCGGCCAGGTAGGGCGGGGCGGCGTCCAGCCAGTCGGCGCGACCGATCAGCACGCCCGCGCCGAACGGCGCGTACAGCTTGTGGCCGGACACGGCCAGGTAGTCGACGTCGAGCGCGAGCAGGTCGACCGGGGCGTGCGGGGCGAGCTGCGCGGCGTCGAGCACGATCCGGGCGCCGTGCCGGTGCGCCACCCGCGCCAGTTCGGCGACCGGCCACCGCTCACCGGTCACGTTGCTCGCACCGGTCACCGCTACCAGCACCGGCAACGCCGGGCTGCTGCCCCGGCGCAGCTCGGTGAGGGCGGCGGCGAGATCGCGTACCGCCCCGTCGGGGTCGCTGGGCACCGGCAGCCGCACCGACCCGCGCGGCCAGGGCAGCAGGTTGGCGTGGTGTTCGCCAGCGAACGTGACCACTGTGGTGCCGGCCGGCACGGCCCGTGCCAGCAGGTTGAGCGCGTCAGTGGTGTTGCGGGTGAAGATCACATGATCGTCGGCGCGAGCGCCGAAGAAGTCCCCGATCGTCTGCCGGGCCTGCTCGTACGCGAGGGTGCAGCGCCGCGACAGCGCTCCCGCCCCGCGATGCACGCTGGCGTACCAGGGCAGCAGCTCTGCCACCGCGTCGGCGGCGGCCCGCGCGCACGGCGCACTGGCCGCGTAGTCCAGGTTGATCTCGCCGGGCACGCCGAGGACGTCGAGCGACGCGGACGGCACGGTGGGCAGGCTGGGCAGCGAGGGTACGAGAGTGACGGACACGCCGGAACCTCCGGGGTCAGGGACCCCGGGTGCGACATCGGGACGGGGTCCGCGCTTGCCCAGCACACCGATCGGGCTGGGCCCGGTCATCACCCGGGGCACCCCACCGCGAACTCGACGAGGGTTGCCGGCCAGCAAGCCGGGGCTTGACGCTGGCGCTCGTGACCTGCCGGCAGCATAGCGGCTACCGATGCGACCGAACCAGCCGGCGGCGGATGGCTACGCTGACCGCATGGCCGACACCCCGCCCGGTTCACCGCTGCCGCCTGCGCCCGCCTCCCCGCCCGCGCCCGCCGGCCCGCCCATGGGTGAGACGCCGCGAATGCCGCTGCGCCGACTGGGCTGGCGGCGGTTCCTGGTGCTGGCCGGGGTGGTGCTGTTGATCGCGGCGTGCGCGGTCTTCATGGTCTTCACGCTCGGCCAGTCGCTCGGTGCGCAGGCCCTGCTGATCGGGGTGGTCGCCGCCATTCTGCCGGTGCCGGTGCTGGTCGGCTGCTTCCTCTGGCTGGACCGGTACGAACCGGAGCCGTTGAAGTATCTGATCTTCTGCTTCGCCTGGGGGGCGTTCGTCTCCACCGCCGCCTCGCTCACCGTGAACGACTTCGCGGCCAACCGCTTCGCCGACTGGGGCCTGCCGTCGGCGCTCACCGGGGTGCTGGTGGCGCCGTTCATCGAAGAGCTGACCAAGGCGCTGGGCCCGATCCTGCTGCTGGTGTTCCGCCGCCGCGAGTGGTCGGGGATCACCGACGGCCTGGTCTACTGCGGGCTCGCCGCGGTCGGCTTCGCGATGGTGGAGAACATCCTCTACCTGGGCGGGTTGGGCTACGCGTCCGGCGCCGACCGGTACGGCCCGGCCACCGGCATCCAGCAGGTCATCGCGATCTTCATCCTGCGGATCCTGCTGTTCGGGTTCGCCCATCCCCTCTTCACCTCGATGACCGGTGTGGGGTTGGGTATCGCCTCCCGGACGGCGGACCGGCGCATCCGGGTGCTCGCCCCGGTCGCCGGCCTGCTGCTGGCGATGATGCTGCACGGCACCTGGAACCTGCTGCCCACGCTGACCCAGGCCACCGGCGAGGCCATGATCATGCTGTACGGCTTCCTGGGCCTCATGGTGCCGGTCTTCTTCGGCACCGTGGGGCTGGCGCTGTGGCTGCGCGCCTGGGAGGGGCGGCTGACCGAGCGGGTCCTGCCCGACTACGTACGCGCCGGCTGGCTCAGCCCGCCCGAGGTGGCCGCCCTGAGCAGTCTCGGCCGGCGGCACGCAGCCCGCAGTTGGGCGCGGCGGGTGGCCGGCGACGCCGGGGTGCGGGCGATGCGGGGTTACCAGTCCGCCGCCACCCGACTGGCCCTGCTGCGCGACGGGGCGCTGCGCGGCCTGGACCGTAAACCCGCCGACCAGGAGCGGACCGCCCGCGAGGAGCGGGAACTGCTGGACGCGATCACCGGATACCGGTCGTTCTTCGTGGGTCGGGACCCGCAGGCCCCGGCGGGGGTCTGGGACGGCAGCCGCTACCACCTGCGCTTCCCGGACGGCACCGAGCGCGCGGTGGACGCGCCGGACGAGCCGGTGGTGCCGATCCCGGTGGTGCTGGCTCCCGCCCCGGCTCCGATGGGTTACGCCCCGCCCGCCCCGCCCGGCCTGCGCCCGGCGTCTCCCTGGCCGCCAACACACCCCTGACCCCGCCGACTACCGCCCAACCCGCGCCCGCGCCGAGCGCCCGCGCCCGCGCCGAGCGCCCGCGCCCGCGCCGAGCGCCCGCGCCCGCGCCGAGCGCCCGCGCCCGCGCCGAGCGCCCGCACCCGCGCCGAGCGCCCGCGCCGAGCGCCCGCGCCCCTGCCCGCGCCGATCTTGCAGTTTCGGTCGTCGAAAAGCGTGGAATGCCCTCTACGCCGGGACAGTAAGTGCAAGATCGCGGCCGACTCCGGTCGATCATGGAGTTGTGGTGCCTGACTTGGTGCTACTTGTGGACTTTGTCCGGCACCACAACTCCATGATCGACGTGGCGTGGCATGGCGTGGCGTGGCGTGGCTTGGTCTGGCGTCAGGTCATCAGCGAGGTTAGGAAGTCGCCGAGGCCCTGGAACATTGCGATCAGCGCGGCGCCGATCGCCCGGAACATCTGCGCGGCGCCGTCCGGCCGAAAGGCCATGAAGTAGATCAGGAACGCGACACTGCCCCAGGTCAACAGCTTCTTCACGAATACCGGCATCGTCCCTCCCCAGGGCCACGGTCGCCGGATGGCTTCCCGTCGTGCGGCTGGGCAAACGGTGCGCGACGGGGCCTGGTGGCCGGGAGAGGTGCGTCAGAGGTAGAGGCCGGTCGAGTCGTTCTCGATCCGCTCGGCGGCTACGGCGTGCACGTCCCGCTCCCGCAGCAGCACGTAACCGCGGCCATGCAGCTCGACCTCGGAGCGCTCGTCCGGGTCGAAGAGCACCCGGTCGCCGGAGACGATGGCGCGCACGTTCGGCCCCACCCCGACCGCGGTGGCCCAGGCGAGGCGCTTGCCGACCGCTGCGGTCGCCGGAATGACGATGCCAGCGGTGGAGCGGCGTTCGCCCTCGCTGCCCTCCATCCGCACCAGCACGCGGTCGTGCAGCAGGCGGATCGGCAGGCCGGCGTCGAGATCGTTGTCGGCGGTCACGTCGCAGACGCTACCGTGTGGCCGACGGTGGCCGGCCGGTGGTTACGCCGGAGGTGGTCGGGGCATTGTGTGGCGGAACCGCCCTACGGTGTCGGGAACGGACGTATGCTGTCCGACCTGTCGCCGTCGGCGGGCCGGGTTCTCTGCCAGGAGGTGCGCTTGAGCCGCTTCGAGCGGGTACGCGGGCGGCTTCGCCGCGCCTACCAGTCACGACAGGAGTCGGCGCCTGCCGACGAGGGCGCCGCGAGTGACGCGTTGAACGACGCGTCGGAGGCGGCCCGGGTGGCGTCGCCGGCCGTGCCGGGGCCGACCGCGCCGCCGAGCGCCGCTGTCTACGGCGCGGAACCTCCGGTGGACCTGCACAGCTCCACCTCCAGTCGGGACGACGCCGACGTTCCGCACGGGTTGCGGATCGCCGCCGCGTGGTGTTGGCGACTGATCGTGATCGGCGTGGTGGCCTGGGCGCTGCTACGGATCGTCGGCACGGTCAAGATCGTGATCATTCCGCTGGCCATCGCGCTGCTGCTCTCCGCGCTGCTCGCCCCCGCGGTGGGCTGGTTGCTGCGGGTCCGGTTCCCCCGGTCGCTGGCGACGGCGGTGGTGCTGGTCGGCGGCCTGGCCGCGGTGATCGGCACGCTGACGCTGGTGGTCAACGAGTTCATCCGTGGCGTACCGGAGCTGAGCGAGAAGTCCTCGGAGGGCGTCCGGCAGATCCAGAACTGGCTGAAGACGGGCCCACTGCACCTCTCCGACACCCAGCTCGACCGCTACATCGACGAGGCGCAGGCCTGGATCAACAACAACACCTCGAGGTTCACCAGCGGCGCGCTGAGCACCGCCGCGACGCTGGCCGAGGTGCTGACCGGCACGCTGCTGGTGCTCTTCGCGACGTTCTTCTTCCTGCGCGACGGCAACCGGATCTGGCGGTTCCTGGTCCGGCTGCTGCCGGTGGCCGCCCGGTGGAAGGTCGACGACGCCGGCCGCGCCTCCTGGCAGACCCTTGTCGCCTACGTCCGCGCGACAGTGCTTGTCGCCTTCATCGACGCGGTCGGCATCGGCATCTTCCTGGTCGCCTTCGACATCCCGTTCGCCTTCCCGCTGGCCGCGCTGGTCTTCCTCGGCGCGTTCATCCCGATCGTCGGTGCGGCGCTCTCCGGCGGCGTGGCGGTGTTGGTGGCCCTCGTCGACAGCGGCCCGGTCACCGCGTTGATCATCCTCGCTGCGGTGATCGTCGTGCAGCAGGTGGAGGGTCACATCCTGCAACCGCTGATCATGGGCCGGGCGGTCGCCCTGCACCCGCTCGCGGTGATCATCGGCATCGCTGCCGGCGTCGTACTCGCGGGCATCACCGGCGCGCTGGTCTCCGTGCCGCTCATCGCGGTGCTGAACACCGCGGTCCGCCGGCTTGCCGCCCGCAGGGTGCCGGACACCCCGCCCGACGCAGTGGTCGTCGCCTCCCAGGCCCCCTAGGCCCACGATCACGCAGGATCACGGAAAGAGTGGCCTCCCGTCAGCGGGAGGCCACTCTTTCCTTGTCGTAGCGCGATCGTGGGCCGGCCAGAGCGGCCCAGGTGCGGCGCGGCGAGGGTCAGGACTTGGCGAGACGTTCCAGGGCTCCTCGGGCCACCTCGGGGCGGGTCGTGTACCAGAACGGGGGCAGCGAGCGGCGCAGGAACGGCCCGTAGCCCCGCGCCGTCTCCAGTCGGGAGTCGAGCACCGCGACCACGCCCTTGTCGCCGGTCGCCCGGATCAGCCGGCCGACGCCCTGCGCCAGCCTCACCGCCGCGATCGGCACGCTGACCGCCGCGAAGCCGGAGCCGCCGCCCGCGTCC
>NZ_JBEYSL010000149.1:0-13776 GCF_040642735.1 Micromonospora sp. NPDC047753
GCCCCGCCGGGGGGGGCCGCCGCCGCCACCGCCGCCTGGGTGGCGGCCGGCCCACTCGCGGCGGTACGCGGCGCGCTCTTCGGCGCGGCGGCCTTCGCCGGGGTGGGGGTGGCCGTGGCACCGGTGGCCTTGGCACCGCGGAACACCACGTCGGAGCAGGAGTAGTAGGTGTCCGGCGTGTTGGAGTTCTGCCAGATCGTGTAGATCAGCTGTCGGCCACTGCGGCCCGCGGGCAGCCGGCCCGCCAACTGGTACGCCCCGGCCCGCACCGGCGGGTCGGTCAGCGTCAGGAACGGGCGCGACTCCAGATCCGCCCAGGTCAGCTTCTTGCTCGGGTCGTAGTCGGGCGTGGTGACGTAGAGCCGGAAGGTGCCCCGGTGCTCGATGGTGGTCCGGTACCGGAAGGTGAACTTCGCGCCGGTGGTCAGCGTGGTGCTGGGCCAGTCGGTGCGGGGCAGGTCCAGTCCCCGGTACGCGGACAGCCCGCCGCTGCACAACTCACCGTCCGGGATCCGTTCCCGATCTCGCCCGTTGATCGTGGAAACGCGCACGTTGTCCCATTCGCGGACCGCCGCGCCGGCCTGGATCGCCGCCCGGCAGGCGCTGGTGGCCGCGTACCGGCCCTCGGGGCCACAGGCAGCCGCGCGACTGATCGGGTCGGTCGGGGCGCCGTGGGCGGCTGCGGGTGTGGCGGCCAGCGGCACTGTCGCGGCAGCGACCAGCACCGTGGCGACGAGCCGGCGTACGGGCATGAGGATGACCTCCGCCCACTGGTACGGCTGGCAGACGGCAAAGGTTCGACGCTGACCTGCCGGGAATCCGGCGGGTGGGTACGGCGTTTCGATACTCGGAACCGCTGGCACCGAGGAGGCAGACATGAAGGTACGTAGCTCGTTGCGTGCGCTCAAGCAGAAGCCGGGTTCGGTGGTGGTCCGCCGTCGCGGCCGGGTGGTCGTGGTGAACCGCGCCAACCCGCAGTGGAAGAGCCGCCAGGGCTGATCGGCCCCACACGGACATAACAGTCGAACAGCGCAGCGCCCTGACCGGATACCGGTCAGGGCGTTTTCGACCGAGTGGGGTGGCTCCACGATGCGGCAGAATACCGCCAGCAACAGCAGAACGCCCTGGTCGGATAATCCCGACCAGGGCGTTTCTCAAGGGTGGAGCCGAGGGGACTCGAACCCCTGACCCCCACACTGCCAGTGTGGTGCGCTACCAGCTGCGCCACGGCCCCTTGCTGTTCTCCCGGTCGCCCGGGCACTGGGAAACTATACACAGACCAGCCCGCATGGTCATCTCGCGGGGTCCCCCGCCGGGCCGGGTCAGTTGAGCGCCACGTCCGGCGGAAAGTGCGCGACGGCGGCCATCATTCCGCCCTGCCGGCGCAGCACCATCGGCCACAGGTCGTCGGGCCGGTCGACGAAGGCGTCCCCGGGCAGCCCGTCCAGCACGAACCAGGACCCGTCGGCGATCTCCTGCTCCAACTGGCCGCTGCCCCAGCCGGAGTAGCCGGCGAAGACCCGGATGCCGCCGATGCTCTCCCGCAGCCGCTCCGGGTCGACCGAGAGGTCGATAGTGCCGACCGCTCCGGAAACCTGGTGGAAGCCCTTCACCCGGCGCATCGGGTGCCGCATCCGGGCGAGGCAGATGGCCGAGTCGGGCTGCACCGGGCCACCCTCGAAGAGCACCGCCGGGTGGCGGGCCAGGTCGCTCCAGTCACCGAGCACCTCGGCCACCGGCACCTCGGTGGCCCGGTTGAGCACCACGCCGAGCGCGCCGCCAGGCTCGTGGGCGACCAGCATCACCACCGTACGGTCGAAGTTCGGATCCTTGAGCGCCGGAGTCGCAACCAGCAGCCGCCCGGTCATCGACTCCATCGCTCGTCCGCCGATCGCCTGGCCCTCTCCCTGCATGCCACACACCCGTCAACCGTGAGCCCGCGCCGGGCGTCGGTCATCGACCGGATCCGCCCGCCGCATCGGGTTCAGCCGCGCTGTCAACGCCATGCCTGGCACCATAGCCTGCGTGCTGGGTGCTGGCTAAGGTCTGACCGGCGGGTGATCGGACAGTTAAGACGAAGGGCCGACGCACCCGGCGGCGGAGCTCCCGGTGATCGACCGATCGGAGCCACCGGCGGCCGAGAAACGCCCGAAAGGTCCGTCACATCCCGATAGATTCGGCTGATCGGGAGGGCGAACGCGGTTGCCCCTGCCCGCGACACGGAGGCGGGTGCGATGGCAACTGTCCGGGACGCGACGTACGACGTGCTCCGCACCCTCGGTATGACCACTGTCTTCGGCAACCCTGGTTCCACCGAGGAGCCGTTCCTCCAGGACTTCCCCTCCGACTTCCACTACGTCCACGCGCTGCATGAGGCGACGGCCGTCGCGATGGCCGACGGCTACGCCCAGGCCACCGGGATGCCCGCCCACGTCAACCTGCACACCGCGCCGGGCACCGGCAACGGCATGGGCAACCTGGTCACCGCCTGGCACAACAAGACCCCGCTGATCGTCACCGCCGGCCAGCAGACCCGGGAGATGCTGCTCCTGGAACCCCGGCTGGCCAGCCGCCGGCCCACCGAACTTCCGCAGCCCTACGTGAAGTGGGCCTACGAGCCGGCTCGGGCGCAGGACATCCCCGCCGCGATGCTGCGGGCGTACGCGACGGCGGTGCAGCCGCCGGCCGGGCCGGTCTTCCTCTCCCTGCCGATGGACGACTGGGCCCAGCCGGCCGACCCGCCGCCCGCGCCGCGAACGGTGGCCACCCGGTTCGCGCCGGACCCACAGCGGTTGGAGGAGTTCGTCCGCGTGCTGGCCGGCAGCCGCAACCCGGTGCTCGTGTACGGGCCGGGGGTGGACCGTTCCGCGAGCTGGTCGACGGCGGTGGCGCTGGCGGAGCGGCTCGCCGCGCCGGTCTGGTCGGCTCCCGCCACCGAGCGGGCGGTGTTCCCCGAGGACCACCCGCACTTTCGCGGCGTGCTGCCGTACGCGATCGGTCCGCTCGCCGATGCGCTGCGCGGGCACGACACGGTGCTGGTCGTCGGCGCCCAGGTCTTCCGCTACTACCCGTACGTGCCGGGCGGGCACCTGCCCGACGGTGCCCGCCTGCTGCACATCACTGACGACCCCGACGAGGCCGCGCGGGCCCCGGTCGGTGACAGCCTGCTCAGCGACCCGGGACTGGCCCTGGCCGCGCTGGTCGAAGGGGTGCCGCCGAGCGACCGGCCGGCACCCGGGCGACGGGACGCGCTCGCGCCGCCGGAGGTCAGCACCCCGATGAGCGCCGACGCCCTGTTCGCCGCACTGGCCGCGCACTGGCCGCCGGACGGCGTGCTGGTCCAGGAGTCACCATCCAATCTGTCCGCGCTGCGTCGTCAGCTGCGGATCACCCGCCCGGCGTCGTACTTCACGATGGCCAGCGGCGGCCTCGGCTACGGCCTGCCGGCGGCCATCGGCATCGCACTGGCCGAACGGGACACCGGGCGCGGTCGCCCGGTGGTGGCGGTGATCGGCGACGGCTCCTTCCACTATTCGGTGCAGGCGCTCTGGACGGCCGCGCGCCTGGCACTGCCGGTGGTGGTCGTCGTCCCGGTCAACCAGCAGTACGCGATCCTCAAGGCGTTCGCCGAGCTGAAGCACACTCCCGGGGTGCCCGGCCTGGACCTGCCGGGGTTGGACGTCGTCGCGATCGCGGCCGGCTACGGCTGCGCCACGCAGGTGGCCGAGACCCCCGACCAGCTCGGCGCGGCGCTCTCCGCCGGGCTGCGCGCCGACCGGCCCACTGTGGTGCCGGTACCGATCAGCACCGAAGTGCCCAGCATCCTCTGAACCGGGTCAGCGCGGTCCGATCGACAGCGGGGCACCGGTGAAGACATCCAACACCGGTCGGTTGCCCAGCGGTGTCGCCAGGTTCACGGTGACCGGCTCCACCTTCAGCAGGGCGATGCATTCGCCGGTGGCCCGGGTGACGCCGCCACCGACCACCACGACGTCCGGCCGTTCCCACACCAACGGCGTGATCCCGGGGTCGCACGCGCCGACGCCGAGGCGCACTGTCAACCGGGCGCCGTCGACGGCGGCCAGGTCCTGGGCCGCCACCAACCCGTCCGGCAGCGGCCGGGCCGGCGTGGTCGGCTCGGGCACGGGGGTGACGGCCGTCGGCGCGACGGCGAGCCGGACCACCGGCGTGGTCAGCTCCTTGATGGTGAACAGCCAGGCCGGGACCTGCGCCACGCCACGGCTCGTGCGCACCGGCACGGCGTCCAACGTGACAGCGGTGACGGTGAGCGGGAGGCAGGCGGTCTGCGTGCTGCTCGTGACCCACCCGTCGGGCCCCGGTTCGACTGTGGGGCCGCCGGGGGTGGGTCGTCCGGGCCGTTTCGGCCGCCCCGGGCAGGGCAGTGGGTCACCCTGGTCGAGCTGCCGGTACGCCTCGGCGGCACTGACCAACGGCAGCGTCAACCGCCCGTCCGGGAACTGGATCTCGCCGCCGACCCGGGTGGGCGGTATTCCGACCTGCTCGCGGTACCACCCGGCCCGGAAGGCCGCCTCGGTCTCGGGGGTGAAGCCCGGGTCACCGGTGAGCAGGGTCGGCCCCTCCAACGGCACGTAACCCGTGCGCCACTCGACGCCGGGCCGCCACGCCTCGGCGACCTGGGCGGCCCGCTGGGCGAAGGCCGCCGCCCCGTCCGTGCGGCTGGGCGGGCCACCGGCCGGACCGGCGTCGGTCGCGGCACAGCCCGTCAGGAGCAGCAACGGGAGTACGAGCAGCAGGGCGAACCGATTCATGGACGGTTCGACGCCCCCGCCGACCGGCCGGTTCCCGACCTGAGCTCAGGTCTCGCCACCCAGATCCGTCTGGTACGCCTCCCAGAGCAGGTCGGCACCGCGCCGCCGATGTCGGGCCAACCGCCGCAGCAGGTGCCCGGCCCGGTGTCGCAGCTCATCGGGGCGCGCCTCGGGTTGCTCGGCGATCTGCTGAACCGCCAGGATCGCGGCGACGATCGCCACGTGCTCCCGGGTCAGCAGCCGCACCCCGTGGTCAAGTCGTGGCGACTGGCTGAGCAACTCCCGGTAGAGGCCGGTGGGACCTTCGGTGACCCGGACGTGCTCGGCGAAGCCGTGGCGCACCGGACGCAGGCGAAGGAGCACCTCCTCGCGCCAGCACGGCTCGGTGCTCGCGACGGCGACGGCCCGGCCGAGGGCGTGCACGTCACCGGCGAGGCCGGCCGGGCGCGGCACGCCGGGCAGACCGATGGAATGTGGATCGGCGGGGAGCCCCGCCGGATGCGCGACGCGCGCTTGGGCGACGACTGACGGCTGCTGGACCGGACCGGTGACCATTGGCACCTCCCGCACGGCGGCTCTGCTACCCCATACCGCGATGGTGAGGCTGCCCGGCCCGCCCTGTCCAGGGCCCAGGCTCGTCTCATCTGCCCCGTTGACCCCAGTGACCCCACCAGCCCCGCTGCTGTGGCCTCCAGCCCTCCGCGTCGGCCTCCTGGGACGTACGACCGCCTCAGTCGGCCGACGGGCGCTCTGCCAGCCGGCGCAGGTGGTCGGCCACGGCGGTCGCGTCGCCCGCCGGCTCATCGCCCCGTCGACCCGTCGTGATCGCCTCGGCCAGCGCCCGCAGCTCGGACGGCGGCAGGACGGGCAGCCCCATGCCGCGCAGTGGGATGGTGACCCCCCGGGCGCTCCCCGGGTCGGTCGCGAGGATGGCCCGCGCCTGCGGTTCGCCGGCCGGGTCGTTGACGTCCGCCTCGCGGTACGACACCGCACCGGACTCGATCCGGGCGGTGGCGAGGTCGACGGTGCGGGTGCGCAGCGCACCGCGTACCCGAGCCCTGCTGCCGTCGAGCCAGGCGGCCGTACGGAGCACCCGCAGCACCAGGTAGAGGCCGAGCAGCACGAAGGGCAGACCACACAGGCCGACGAACGGGCTGGGACCGGACTGGTTCGGGTCGACGGAGTCGCGCAGTCCGGGCGGCAACAGCCCCGGTGGCAGGTCGCGAGCCTCCTCATAGGAGGCGAACGCGTCGCCCCGGCCGGTCAGTCGGCGCAGCAGCCCATCGGCGATGAGGGGCAGTGCCACGAACGCCGCGCCGACGGCCGTGAGCAGGACGCCGAACACCACCGCCACGACGCGCTGGCCGGGCGACGCGCCGACCGACAGGCGCAGCTCCTGGTTGGTCACAGGAGGCAGCGTAAGACCCCGCGAACAACGAAGCGCCCCGGCTGGTGGGCCGGGGCGCTTCGTTCGAGGTGGTGGAGGTGCCGGGAATCGAACCCGGGTCCTTCGCCGGTTTGTCAGGGCTTCTCCGAGCGCAGCTCGCTGTGCCTCTACTCGGCCCCACCGCTCACGCGAGCAAGTTGGTGTGACGGGCCCAGTCGCTGATTAATCTCGCCGCACGGACCCCGCGACCGGGTCCGATTGGCCAGCCTCCTAGCTGATGCCGGCTACTGGGACGAAGGCGTTCCCAGGCCGACAGACTTAGCTACTCGCCTCAGGCGGCGAGAGCGAAGTCAGCGCGATTTTGCTTGGCGCTTATAAGTTTCCGACGACCGATTCTCGAGACGACGTCGGCTTCCTCGGCTCGCTTCCCCTGTCGCTGCGTACGAAGTCGAAACCAGTCACCCCCTCGACAGGCCGCCGATGTGGCGGCACTGACAAGACTAACGCCTGCCGCAACAGCTTTCATCCCGAGCCCCGGGCCGGCACGCCGACCCGGGCAAACAGGATGAACTAGTCGTCCATTCCCTTGCCGCGTCGACCGGACACCCGGGCGATCTCCCGGTCCGCGTCGCGCTTGGCGAGATCCTGGCGCTTGTCGTACGACTTCTTGCCCTTGGCCAGGGCGATCTCGACCTTGGCCCAGCCGTCCGAGAAATAGACCTGCAACGGGACGATGGTGAAACCGCCCTCGCGGGTCCTGCCGAGGAGCTTGTCGATCTCGCCCCGGTTGAGCAGCAGCTTGCGGGTACGCCGAGGCTCATGGTTGGTCCAGCTGCCCTGGGTGTACTCCGGGATGTGCATCGCGTGCAGGAACAACTCGCCGTCACGTTCCTGCGCGAACGCGTCGACAAGTGACGCCCGCCCGGCCCGCAGCGACTTGACCTCGGTGCCGGTCAGCGCCATGCCCGCCTCGTACGTGTCGAAGATGGCGTAGTCGTGGCGCGCCTTCTTGTTGGAGGCGACCACCTTGCGCCCCTTTTCCCGTGGCATCGGTGCCACCCCCTCTCCTGGCGTCCGCGGCCGGGCTCACCCCGGCCGGACAACCGATCATGCTACCCGAATCACAAGGACCCTCCCGCGCCGTTTATTTCCGGCTGCGGGAGGGTCCTCGGGAGACCACGGGACGACCCGTACGGTGCCTAGACCCGCAGGTAGAAGCGCAGGGTGATCCAGGCGGTGCCCGCGCTGACCAGACCACCGACGCCGGCCATCAGCGGGAAGATGAACAGGATGTCGCCCCAGGTGATCGGCGAGAGCAGACCCTGCAACGCGCTCAGCGACCCGTCGAAGAGCAGATACTTCGCCGCGACCAGGGCCACCAGACCGAGCAGTGAACCGATCAGGCCGGCCACCACGGCCTCCAGCACGAACGGCGCCTGGATGAACCAGTTGGACGCGCCGACCAGCTTCATGACCGCCACCTCACGCCGCTTGCTGTACGCGGCCACCTGAATGGTGTTCGCGACGAGCAGCAGGGCGGCGACCGCCATCACGATGGCGGCGGCCAGGGCGATGTTCTGGATCGCGGTGAGGATGTTGAAGATCTTGTCGAGCAGTCGACTCTGGTCGACGATCTCCTCGACACCCTCCGTGTCCTTGTACTGGTCGTAGACGTTCTTGTACTGCTCCGGATTGTTCAGTGTGAGTCGGAAGGACTCGGGCAGCTGGTCCGGCTTGACCGCGTTGACCAGATCCGGCGCGTCCTGGTACATCGACTTGAAGCGCTCGTACGCCTGGGCCTTGTCGACGTAGATGACCTCCTTGACCAGGGGGTCGCCGTCGAGCTTGGTCTGCAGGTCGGTGCGCTGCTGCTCGCTCACCTCCTGCTCCATGAAGATCGAGACCTGGATGTTCTTGTAGTAGAGGTCCTTCATGTCGTCGACCTGGCGGTACATCAGACCGCTGGCGCCGAGCATGGTCAGCGAGACCGCCATCGTGATGATCATCGCGATGGACATGGTCACGTTGCGCCACAGTCCGACCAGTACCTCGGACAGGACGTATTTCACGCGCATCGGGATTTCCTCCGGGTCTCCGGCATGAGGTGTTCGTCGTCAGGCTGCGCAGGGGTGGAGCGCCGGCTCACCCGTAGACGCCGCGGGCCTGGTCACGCACGATGCGACCGCTCTCAATCTCAACGACGCGGCGGCGCATCTGGTTCACGATGTTGGAGTCGTGGGTGACCATCACGACGGTCGTGCCGGTGCGATTGATCCGGTCCAGCAGACGCATGATCTCGATCGAGGTGTCCGGGTCCAGGTTTCCGGTGGGCTCGTCCGCCAGCAGGATCAGCGGACGGTTCACGAACGCCCGCGCGACGGCGACCCGCTGCTGCTCACCACCGGAGAGCTCGTGCGGGTAGCGATGCTCCTTGCCACCGAGCCCGACCAGCTCCAGCACCTCCGGCACGACCCGGCGGGCAACCGCCTTCGTCTTGCCGATCACCTCAAGGGCGAACGCCACGTTCTCGTAGGCGGTGCGGTTGGGCAGCAACCGGAAGTCCTGGAAGACGCAGCCGATCGAGCGCCGGAAGTGGGGTCGCTTCCAGGAGCGCATCGACGTGACGTCCTTGCCGTTGACGACGACGCGCCCCTTGTTGGGGGCCACCTCGTGCAGCAGCATTTTGATGATCGTGGACTTGCCGGAGCCGGATGGACCGATGAAGAAGACGAACTCGCCCTTCTCGATCGAGACGGACACGTTGTCGAGCGAAGGCCGGGACGCCTTCGGGTACGTCTTCGTCACTTGCTCAAGCTGAATCACGGGTGGTGAGTCTACGCGGTGTAACAACTGAGCCAAGCCCCACGCCCCACAGATCCGGCGCGCGTCGTCGAATCAGGCCTCTACCTGGAGATCGATGACGCGCTCCGCCCGCGAGCCGTCACGCAGTGTCGTTGGCGAGTTGACGCTGCTTGCGCCAACGGATGCCGGCCTCGATGAAATCGTCGAGGTCGCCGTCGAAGACCCCGCTCGGATTGCCGGTCTCCTGCTCGGTTCGGAGATCCTTCACCATCTGATACGGGTGCAGGACGTAGGAGCGCATCTGGTCGCCCCACGAGCTCGTGCCGCCGCTCTTGAGGCCGGCCATCTTCTCTTCCTCCTCCTGGCGCTTGCGCTCCAGGAGCCGAGCCTGAAGCACCCGCAGCGCGGAGGCCTTGTTCTGCAACTGGGACTTCTCGTTCTGGCAGGTCACCACGATGCCCGTCGGAATGTGCGTCAGGCGCACCGCCGAGTCGGTGGTGTTGACGCTCTGCCCTCCCGGCCCGGAGGAGCGGTAGACATCGACCCGAACCTCGTTCTCCGGGATGTCGATGTGGTCGGTCTGCTCGGTGACCGGCAGAACCTCGACACCCGCGAAGCTGGTCTGCCGACGGCCCTGGTTGTCGAACGGGCTGATCCGGACCAGCCGGTGCGTGCCCGACTCGACGCTGAGCGTGCCGTACGCGTACGGCACCTTGACCGCGAAGGTGGCCGACTTCAGGCCCGCCTCCTCGGCGTACGACGTCTCGTAGACCTCGGTGGGGTAGCCGTGCCGCTCCGCCCAGCGCAGGTACATCCGCAGCAGCATCTCGGCGAAGTCCGCGGCGTCCACGCCACCCGCGCCGGCTCGGATGGCGACCAGCGCCTCCCGGGAGTCGTACTCGCCGGAGAGCAGGGTGCGGACCTCCATCTCCTGGATGGCCTTGGTCAGCCCGGTGATCTCCGACTCGACCTCGGTCAACACACCCGGGTCGGCCTCGGCCTCGGCCAGCTCCAGCAGCACCTGGGCGTCGTCGAGGCCGGAACGCAGGCTGCCCAGCTTGCTGATCTCGCCGTTGACGTACGACAGCTGCGAGGTCACCTGCTGGGCCTTGGCCTGGTCGTCCCACAGATCGGGGGCGGAGGCCTCCTGCTCCAGGCGGGCCTTGTCCTCGTGGAGCCGGTCGAGGTTGAGGACGGCCTCGATGTTTCGCAGGGTCGCGTCGAGTTCCTTGAGCTGTTCGGCGTAATCGGCAGCGGTCACGACAGACAAGCGTACTGCGTCGGGAGCGGAGCAGCTCGTTCCCTATGCGCGAACCCGCCGAGCGTCACCCGACGGGGGCGGACTTCAACCACGACAGGGCCGCCCGGTGGTAGGCGACGGCGAACTCCAGCGCGCTGGCGTCGTACGTCTCGCCGTCCCGTTTGGCGTTCTTCACCTGCTCCCGCACCTGGGCGAGGGCCTCGGTGTGGTATTCGTTGGCCGAGGCGTACAGGCCCTTCAGCTGGCTGGCGGAGTGCAGGTTGCCGAACGCCATCCGGAGCGCTATCGGGTTGCGGATGGTGTCCCGCCCCGGGTTCTCCGCGAGCCAGCGGGAAAACGTCCGTTTTCCGCTGGCGGTGAGTGCGTAGGGCTGGCTCATCCGCGGGCCCGGCTTGCCGAGCCGCACGTAACCCCGCTCAGCCAGCACCGGCAACTCGCGGTACACCTGACTGCGGGTCATCGACCAGTACGGCGCCAGACGGCGCTCAGCGGCGGCCATCAACTGACCGCCTGTCATCGGGCCCTCGTGGAGGAGGCCGAGAAGGGCCGCCGCCGTAGGGTTGACTCCGGAATCCGCCATGGCCACTACGCTGCCACTTTGCGCACCCGGCGTCCAGGATTTGCCGGTTTGCCACCCGACAGGACTTCCTAAGTGCACTGTCGGCGGCAGACTGTCCGTTGAGGACTATCGATGGATTGCCACATTCCGGGCATCCCGCCGGCGGCGCCACGCGCCGCCGGCGGGTCGTCGCCGGTCAGCCCATGTGGGGGTACGTGTGGTCGGTCGGCGGCACGAAGGTCTCCTTGATCGTCCGCGGAGAGACCCAGCGGACCAGGTTCAGCCAGGAGCCTGCCTTGTCGTTGGTGCCGCTGGCACGGGCGCCACCGAAGGGCTGCTGCCCGACCACGGCGCCGGTCGGCTTGTCGTTGATGTAGAAGTTGCCGGCCGCGTACCGCATCCGCTCGCCGACCGACTCGACGACCCGGCGGTCGGTGGCGAACACCGAGCCGGTCAGCGCGTACGGGGCGATCGACTCCGCCTGCGCGACGACCTCGTCGAAGCGGGCGTCGTCGAACACGTGCACGCCCAGGATCGGCCCGAAGTACTCGGTGGTGAAGGTCTCGTGAGCGGCGTCGCCGCACTCGAAGAGCGTCGGTCGCACGAAGTAGCCGACCGAGTCGTCGGCGGTGCCGCCGGCCAGCACCCGGCAGCTGTCGTCACCGGCGATCAGCTCCAGCGCGGCGGTGTGCCGGGCGAAGGCCTTGTCGTCGATGACCGCACCGCCGAAGTTGCCGAAGTCGGTCACGTCGCCGTAGGTCAGCGAGTCGGCGGTGGCGGCCAGCCGGTCCCGCAGCCCACCCTCCCAGATCGAGCGCGGCACGTACGCCCGCGAGGCCGCCGAGCACTTCTGGCCCTGGTACTCGTACGCGCCACGGATCAGCGCGGTGTGCAGAGCGTCCACGTCGGCGCTGGTGTGCGCGACGACGAAGTCCTTGCCGCCGGTCTCGCCGACCAGGCGCGGGTAGCCCCGGTAACGGGAGATGTTGTCGCCCACGGTCCGCCACAACTGCTGGAAGACCTTCGTCGAGCCGGTGAAGTGGATGCCGGCCAGATCCGGGTCGGCGAGCACGACATCGGAGACCTCCTCGCCCCGACCGGTGACCATGTTGATCACGCCGGGCGGGAGGCCGGCGGCCTCGAACAGCCGCATCGTGAAGTGCGCGGCGAACTGCTGGGTCGGGCCCGGCTTCCAGACCACGGTGTTGCCCAGCAGGGCCGGCGCCGACGGCAGGTTGCCGGCGATGGCGGTGAAGTTGAACGGGGTGACCGCGTAGACGAAACCCTCCAGCGGGCGGTGGTCGAAGCGGTTCCAGACGCCGGGCGAGGACGCCGGCTGCTCCTCCAGCAGGCGACGCGCGAAGTGCACGTTGAACCGCAGGAAGTCGATGAACTCGCACGCCGCGTCGATCTCCGCCTGGATCGCGGTCTTCGACTGACCGAGCATGGTGGCGGCGTTGAGCGTGTCCCGCCAGGGACCGGCGAGCAGCTCGGCGGCACGCAGGAAGATCGCGGCGCGCTCCTCGAAGGGCAGCGCCCGCCACATCGGCGCGGCGTCCTTGGCCGCCCTGGTCGCGGCGCGGGCGTCGTCGTGGGTGGCGTGCCCGGTCACCCCCAGCACGTGGGCGTGCTTGTGCGGCTGCACCACGTTGATCGGGTCACCGCCGGCCATCCGCTGCTCACCGCCGATGGTCATCGGCAGGTCGATGCGCTCGGCGGCGAGCTCGGTCAGCCGCCGCTGGAGCCGGTCCCGGTCGGGGCTGCCCGGCTCGTAGTTGCGAACCGGCTCGTTGCGCGGCTCGGGAACGGAGAACACGGCATCCATCAAGGCTCCTGGCGATCTCGACAGCAGTGGCGAAACCGGACCCGCGGGCACCGACCGGATGGCCGGACACCGGACACCGCACGGGAGGCCGAGCAGCGGCGGGACCTCCCGTGATTCTCCCACGACGGGCCGCGCGACCCACTTCCGCCACCGCCCCGCGCCAAGGACCGCCCCACCCCTCCTCCCCTTACCGACCGGCCTCGATCCGTCCCGCCGTCCCGGGGCGACAGGCAGCCCAGCGGGCCCGCGTACCCTGAATGGTCGGTGACCTGCCGCCTCGAAGGGGAGACGATGACCAAGCAGCCCGGCCGCGTCCCGGCCGCCGAGTCGGACGAGCCGGTGGTCGACGCGGCCAGCGCCGGCAGTCGGCCGCTTCCCGCCCCCGGCGCCGCAGTGCTCGCGCTGCTGGCGCTCGGCTGGCTGGCCGCCATGCTCTGGTCCACCCGGGAGGCCATCACCTCGGCGGCGGCCGGGGTCACCGCGATCAGCCTCTCCGCGTTCGCCCTGCCCGGCGTGATCTCGGCCGCGCTGGTGGCCGGGGCAGCCGTCGCGCTGGCCGCCGGCAACCCGCTGGCCCGCCGGTACGGCGACTGGGCCACCCTGCGCTTCGCCGGGGCGATCGGCGGCGGAATGCTGGTCGGGCTCGCCGCCGCGGTCGCCATCAACCTCACCTACTTCGACACGTCCACCACCAACGTGATCGCCGGCACCACGGCGGCCGCGGCGATCATCGGGGGTGCGCTGGCCGGCGCGCGGACCGCCCCGGCGATCGGTGCTGTGGTCACCGCCGCGCTGGGCACGCTGATCTTCGTGGTCGCGTTCAGCCGCGCCCGGGACCCGCTGTTCGACCTCTTCGGCTCCGGCGACAGCCAGGAGTCGTTGATCAACGCAGCCAAGTGGGTGTCCCGCACCGAATCGCTCGTCGCCGGGCTGCTCGCCGGGCTACTGGCCTTCGGCTACCTGACGTGGGCGCGGCGTCGAGCCGTCCGCCGCGATCCCGAGGCACCGACGCTGCGCTGGCCGGCGTACCTGCTCGCCGGCGCCGGCCCGGGGCTCCTCCTGCTGCTCGCCGAAGTGATCATCAGGGTTGGCGGCCGGTCGCTGCTCGACCTCGCCAGCGCGCTCAGTGAGGCCGACGCGGTGGCCCAGACC